>JAOPVG010000329.1 GCA_025966255.1 Jatrophihabitans sp. | reverse complement strand
GATCCGGCAGACCGGGGATGCTCACCGACCTCGGTCGATGCGAAGGGCCGTGCGCGGTCGGCTGACGGCACTGCGACGCCGCTAAGGGCAAGTTAGGACATGTCGGCGTTTGCGCCATCAGTTCGCGAGAAAGCCAGTTCACTCACAGGCAGGCGGACGCAAGATCATGTTAGCTTTACCTTAATTTAACCGGCCGTAGGGGAGCGCACGTGGGCGCAGAGTTCGCTGGGCCGACTCCCCAGAGCGCGCAGGTCGCCGACGGGGCGCAGCCCGAAGCCACGAATGTCGTACTCCAGGCAGACGCGCCCCGCGCGATGGCAATAGGTGGCCTGTCCCGGTTGCGGCAGCCCAAGCTGCTTGTCGGCGCCGCCGATGACGCGAGTGAGAAGCAGGCCGAACTGATGGCCGCCCGCGTGGTCGACGGTCTCGATGCCGACGTCCATCGGCACCTCGACGGTTGCTGCACCGAGCCGGGGACGACGGCCGCAGTTCGGCGCGTCGCTGAAGCGACTTCAACTATCGGAGCCGCCGGCGGGGATCTTGCTGAGGACACCGAGCGGGAACTGCTGGCCGCGCGAGGGCGTGGCGCCCGCCTCCCTGTTCAGGTCCGCCGCTCGATGGAAAGCTCGTTCAAGGCTGACTTCAATGCTGTCCGGGTACACACCGACGCCCGCGCCGCGCGGCTGAACCGGGAAATGTCGGCCCAGGCGTTCACCCTGGGTTCGGATATCTTCATGGGCCAAGGCGCTCCGGATGCCAGCAGCAGGTCCGGCCAGCACCTGCTTGCCCACGAGCTGACCCATGTCGTCCAGCAGTCTGCACCCGCGGCCCGTCGCACGCTGGACGCTGCCACCCGCACTGCCGTCGCACATGGCGTCCAACGCAATGTCCAGATGGTCAACCGGTTCAACCTGCCTTGGCGCAAGACACCGGAGCAGAAGGGTGCCGCGGCCGCCAAGGAAGCCGCAGCCAAGACCGAAAAGACGAGGCTCGGCCAGCTCAAGGCCCAGCAAGCCGCCGCGGCCAAGGTGGCCAAGGAGAATCAGCAGCGCGCCGTAGACGGCGGCGCGACGCTGGGTGAGTTGTCGGGCAAGCTCAAGAACCAGAAGCTGAGCGAGAACGCTCGGACGAAGGCGATGACGGCCTACGAGGGCGGGATGGCTGGCAACGCGCCGTCTACGGTCGGCGAGGTCGCCAAGCCAGCACTCGCTGGTGGGGCGACCGCCGGCGCGGCCCTCGGGACTCAGTTCGGTCAAGGCGTGGCGGGATTGGCCGGCCCGGCAGGCAATCTGGCCCTCGGACCGCTGCTCGTCGGCGACACCGCGCTCGGGCTCAACAGCGCCCGCAAGATGGACAACGAAGCGGACCTGTACGGCGACAAAGGCATGAGCAATCTGGCCGGGCGCAAGGCCAAGGACCAGGGGCAGGGTCTGCTCGGCGCCAGCTTGGCGACCGCCCGGGCCGGTGTCGGCGTGGCCGGCAAGGTGGGCGCGTCGGCCGGCAGCGCCGCGCTGGGTGTGGTCGGTGGTTCGCTCGGCGTGGCCGGCGGCAGCGCCATGGTGCTGCAGGGCGCCTGGCGCGGTGGCAAGGCGGTGATGAAACTGTGCCGGCTCGCATGGGGAAGGGCCTCGACCATGTTGAGCGAGCGTGGGTCTCAGTGGAAAAAGGCCATCGTCAGCGCTGAGCAGTACAAGGGCGCAATCGCCGCGATGAAGGTCACGCTCGGCGTGCTGGGCATCGCTGCCGGAGCACTACTCATCGTGAGCAACCCGATCGGCTGGGGCCTGGGTATCGCAGCGGCGATCGCCGGCGGCGTCTATGCCGCGAGCAAGATCGCCGGCAAGATCAGCAATGCTCGTGACCGGACAAAGGCGGCTGAGCAGATCGCCGCGGGCAAGAAGTCCGAAGAAGTCTTTGCCGACGTGCTGGACCCGAGCAGCAAGGCCGAAGCCGGGGGCAAGGCGAAGAAGGGCACGGGCTACGCCTCGCCCGACGCCAAGCCCGTCACCCACGCCAAGCGCAGCAAGGCTATTGAGCAGGCCAACGAGATCGCGCGGCTGGCTTCCGCGCATGCGCGACTCGCGGGAGAGTTGCGCGGCGCGCTCAGCGCCGGTGACAAGGTCGCGGTCAGCAGTGCGATCGAGCACTCTGTCAATGACAAGAAGTTCGACCGGAACGCGGCCCTTGCCGCGTCCGAAGACAAGGAACTGCATGACTCGTTCCTGCTCCTCAGCTCGGTCAACGTGGACCCGGACGAGGCGTTGTCGGACTCCGGCCAGGATCTGATCGAGAAGAAGCTCTCCAAGACCGAAGCGATGTAGAAATGCCAGCGAGCGCGTCCCCTGACGTGGATGATCCGGCCGCGGAACTGTTGCAGCTGCTCTGCGCGGAGTTCGCAGGAGGCGGCATCGACTCCGAAGTGGTCCCGGCCGACAGCACAGTCCCGGCCCAACTGGTCGTCGCGATCGAGGGCGCGGTGGTGAACGTGTGCTTCCTCCCCGGGCTGGAGAACCCGCCGGTGATGCAGTACCTGGCCGTTCTCGACTGCGAAGTGGTGCCAGGTACCCAGCCAGCTGTCGCGCGGTTGGTCTGCACCGTGAACTCCAGCTTGCCCATGACTGGATTCGAGTTCAGTGAAGCCGCCGAGGCGGTTGTGTTTCGGCACGTTCAAGCCTTGTCGGTACACCCGCTCGATCCGGCCGTCATCGCGTGGCCGCTCTCGATGATCCACTACGCGGTATCGCACTATGCGCCGATCATCGCCTCCGTGGCCAGCGGCAGCGTGGAGCTCGACGCAGCCGTCACCACCTTCGCGCTGGCGCAGCAGGAGCTCTTCGACACGGACTAGTGGGTTAGCGTTGCGGTCGTGGCGCAGAACTGGGGGGGCAACATCGTCTTCTCCACGGATCGGCTTCACCGTCCGCGCACGGTCGAAGAGTTGCAGAACCTGGTGGCCAGCCGGCCTCGTCTTCGTGCTCTTGGGACGGGCCACTCCTTCAATCGGGTGGCCGACACCACCGGTGACCTCGTCTCCATGGCGGATCTCGACGGTTCGATCGTCATCGAGGCCGCTGATCGCACCGTTGAGGTACCGGCCGGAGCCCGCTACGGCGAGCTGGCCGTCGAGCTTCACAAACATGGGTGGGCGCTGCAAAATCTCGGCTCCCTCCCGCACATCTCGGTGGCTGGGGCCTGTGCAACCGGCACGCACGGCTCCGGCGACACGAACCGTTGTTTGGCCGCGGCCGTAGTAGGCACCGAGTTCGTGCGCGGGGACGGCGAATTGGTCCGCCTCGTGCACACCGACGAAGACTTCCCGGGGGCCGTCATCTCCCTAGGCGCGCTCGGCATCACGACTCGAGTGACCTTGAACATCGAGCCTGCCTACGAAGCTTGGCAGCGGGTGTGGGTCGACGCGCCGATGGCGGCGGTCACCGACCAACTCGACACCATCATGTCCTCCGGCTACAGCGTCAGCATATTTACCAGCTGGGCGAGGCCGGACGTGATCGACCAGATCTGGGTGAAGGGCCGGGTGGGCGCCGACGTCCCTGACGGCCGGGCGTGGGGTGCGCAGCCGGCCGAAGTCGCCCACCACCCCATCCTCGGTGAGCGCCCGGACGCGGCCACTCAACAGTTCGGCGTCCCCGGGCCGTGGCACGAGCGTCTACCGCACTTCCGGCTGGAGTTCACTCCGAGCCGTGGCCATGAACAACAGTCGGAGTATCTCCTTCCGCGACACTTCGGCGCGGCCGCCCTCCAAGCTGTGCGCAGCGTGGAGCTGCAGCCCGCGATCCAGGTGTTCGAGGTGCGGACGGTCGCTGCCGATGACATGTGGCTCAGCCCCTGCCACGGTCGCGACACAATCGCATTCCATTTCACCTGGACCGATGACGACGCGCTGGTCCAGTCGGTTCTGCCGGCACTGGAGGCCGCGTTAGCCCCGTTCGACGCTCGTCCGCACTGGGCCAAGGTCTTTGGCATCCCCGCGGCGAGGGTGCGGAATCAGTACCCCGACCTCGAGGCGTTCCGTGCACTTGCGGCTCGGTATGACCCCGGCCGACGGTTCGGTAACCAGTTTCTCGAGGACTTCGTCTACGGCTGAGCCAGCACCGCGGCTAGGCCCCGTGCGACCGCGGGCAAGCGGCCTGCCTCAGCGATCGCCCGCCGGCCGCCCTGGTCGGGCTGTCGCTCGTACAGCGGTGCGGGCTCAGGCGTCAGCCACCCGCGGCGCCACCTCGGTGCCGAGCATTTCGATGCCGCGCAGGAGGTCGGCGTGGGCGAGGCGCGGGTTCGTCATCTGCAGCGAGACGCGGTCGACGCCCCGCAACTGCTCCGACACGCGCCGCAGCTTGGTGGCGACGGTGTCAGGATCCCCGAGGAAGAACGCACCGTCCGGGCCGCTCGTGGCGTCGAACTGCGCCCGCGTCGGGGCCGGGAAGCCGCGCTCTCGCGAGACCTGCGTGAACATCTGATGCCAGCCCGGATAGATGGTGTCAGCGGCGGACTCCACACTGGCCCCGACGTAGCCGAACACATGCAGGCCGACCTTCAGGTCCTCGGGGGCGTGCCCGGCCTCGGCGCCGGCCCGGCGGTAGAGGTCGACCAGCGGAGCGAACCGCCGGGGTTCGCCGCCGATGATCGCGACCATGAGCGGCAGCCCGAGCAGGCCCGCGCGTACGAACGACTCGGGCGTGCCCCCGACCCCGACCCAGATCGGCAGCGGGTCCTGGACGGGACGTGGGTAGACGCCCTGCCCGGTGAGCGCGGGGCGGTGGCGACCCGCCCACGTGACCCGGGCCGAGTCGCGGATCTTCAGTAGCAGGTCGAGCTTCTCGGCGAAGAGCGTGTCGTAGTCGGCGAGGTCCAGTCCGAACAACGGGAACGCCTCGGTGAACGACCCGCGCCCGACGACGAGGTCGGCGCGGCCCTTCGAGATCAGGTCGAGCGTGGCGAACTGCTGGAAGACCCGTACCGGGTCGGCGGCGCTGAGCACTGTCACCGCGCTGCCCAGCCGGATCCTCGAGGTGCGTGCGGCCGCCGCGCCGAGGATCACCGGTGGGGCGGAGTCGTAGTACTCCTCGCGGTGGTGTTCGCCGATACCGAAGGAATACAGGCCGGCGGTGTCCGCGAGCGCGATCTCCTCAAGCAGGTGTTCGATCCGCTCCTCGGGACCTACGACACGTTCGGTCGCTGGATCGATTACCGTTGAGACGAAACTGTCGACGCCGACGTGCATGGTGTCCTCCGTGTCGATCTTCGTCGGCACCCGGTCAGGGAGCGAGCATGGTGCTTCGGCAGGAGACCGCGCCACACGAGCAGCCGTAGGGCCGGCGAAGCTCAGGGTCGCGTGGGTCGTCGAGCTGGAGCTGATAGTCCAGCAGCAGCTCGGTGCCGGCGAGGATTTCACGGGCGGCGTAGATGTAGACGCGGCCCGCGTGCTCGAAGGCTTCACAGTTCGGGTCGCAGCCGTGGTTGATGTATCGGGCCGAGTTGCCGTTGCTGCCGCCGTCGATGACGGTCCCATCGCCTCGGTCGAAGAAGAAGGTGTGCCCCTCGACGCAGTCGGCCGGTTCTTCGTAGCGAATCTGCGCGAGTTCCCAGGTCAGGACGTCCCCGCGGTACTGGATGATCCGAGCGTCCGCCGGGATGTCGCGTAAAGCGAACACGCCGCGGCCGTGGACGGCGGAACGGCGCACGGCGATGCGTCGCGCCCTGCTAGCTGTCATTGCGCGGCGTCGAAGGCCTCGAGAACTACGCGGGGCACCCGGCCACGGTCGGAGACGTCGTATCCGTTGGCGCGGGCCCATTCCCGTACCGCCCCGAGGTCGCTGCGACGACGCGCAGCGTTTCGGCGCGCACCGTCGCGGTTACCGCGGCGTCCGCGATCGGGGACGGGACGGGCGGCCGCCAGGTACGGCGCAAGGGCCTTCTGCAGCGCTGTCGCGTTCTTCTTGCTGAGGTCGATCTCGTAGCCGACGCCGTCGAAGCTGAACGTGATTGTTCGGTCCGCCTTCGAGCCATCGAGATCGTCGGTGAGTGTCACGATTGTCTCGACCCTTTTCGTCATGGCCCAAGGTTATCGGCGAAGCGGAAGTGCGGGTGGACCGGCTTGCCTATCGGCGAGCCGAGGCGCGTCTCGGCGGTGCTGCGTGATGGGATGTCGTCATGTCCGTGCGCCTCACTTACCGCCAGTCGCTGGACGAGCTATGGGAGCGGATGGCGGGGGTCGCGCGGCTGGACGTCGTGGCGGTGGAACGGGCCACCCTGGCGCTGCTGGACTCCAACCGGCAACTCGCTGAACTGGTAATCAGTGAGCAGTCCGACATCGATGCCCTGTGCCTGGACATCGAGGCGCACGCCGCCGCGCTGATCGCTCGCCAGCAACCGGTCGCCGGTGACCTGCGCCTGGTGCTCGGCGCAATCCCCATGTCCGCATCATTGGCCCGAATGGGCGGACTCGCTCAGCATGTCGCGCAGTCAACTCGTCGTAGAGCACCCGAATCCGCCGTGGTGGATGACCTCCGCGATGTGTTCGCGACAATGGGCCGGACCGCGGTGGCCATGGCCGCGGATCTCGCCACCGCACTGAGTGACCGCGACATCCGGGCGGCCACCGCAGTTCGGGAGGCCGACGACACCATGGACGAACTGCACCGTCAGTTGTTCGCCGTGGCCCTTGCCCCATCCTGGTCACAGGGGATCGAGCCGGCGATCGACGCCGCACTGCTGGGTCGCTACTACGAGCGATTCGCCGACCAGGCCGTCTCCAACGCCGAGCGCATCCATTTCATCCTGACCGGCGCCTACCCCGCCCATACGTAACCGCTAAACGGACCCGGGCCGGCCGGGTGGTACGAGCTCGCGGCGGCGGCATCGTTCGCGCACTGACCGGCCGGAGCCGCATTCTCGCTCGCGTAGGCGGGCCGAGGGACGGGTGACCGTTACGCCTTGACCGGCGGGAGCCGGAGGCGCAACAGCGTCCGGCGAGCGACCCTGAGCGCTGACCGCAGGAGTGCTCGCGATCGCCGGACGCGGTCCTCTTTTCGCATGACGACGACCGTTTCGTGGAATCCGTTGTTGCCGATGTGCTCGAACAACACCGGCAGGTCGTAGCGACGTTTGAGGACGGTGAACAGTTCGATCGTCTCGAACTCGGTGAACACGTGGAAGTGGATGCTGTAGTCGTCGGCGATGAGTTGGTCGGCGTGCGCGCGCACGCCCTCGGGCGGCACCTTGAGAACGTCGCGGGTCCATTCGAGGAAGTGCTCGTCGCGGGAGGTGGCGGGACCGGCCTCGTGGTCTCGGATCATGTGCTCGATCGTCGTCGGCGGCCGCATGTGGTCGATATTGCCGCGTTTGTTGGGCACGACAAGGAACATCACCCCGTTGGGCCGCAGCACTCGGACGAAGTTCTTCAGGGTGGCGATCGGGTCCTGGCAGTGCTCGAGGAAGTTGTTCGCGATCACGTAGTCCTGCGAGGCGTCCGGGACGCCGTGCAGGGTCTCGCCGTCGGTGACGATGCCGACGTCCACCAGATCGACGTCCGCGAGCTCCGGGTACTCCCGCCGCAACGCCTCGGTGCTCATCCGGTCGACGAAGGTGGTCCGGGCGCCGGCCGCAACCCGGGTCGGGCGAGTCAGCGCGCCGATCTCGATGCCCGCACCGTGCAGGTACATCGCGCCGGCGACCGACTGCGGCTCCATCTGCGGGACCAAATCGAGCAGTCCGCGCAGGTAGCGGCGAGGACTGTTCTGCAATTGCCGGTCGGTACCGGCGAAGTACAGCGCGATCTCGTGCACCGCGTCA
>JAOPVG010000291.1 GCA_025966255.1 Jatrophihabitans sp. | reverse complement strand
TCCACGACGCCGTCGAGTTCACGGCGGAAGCCCACCTGCTGGCCGAGGGTGGCGACCCCGCGCTCGAAGGCGAGGGTGCCCATGGCGACGCGCCAGCCGTCGCCGACCTCGCCGACGACCATCGACTCGTCGGTGCGAGCGTCGTCGAAGAAGACCTCGTTGAACTCGGACGTCCCGGTGAGCTGCCGGATCGGACGGACCTCGACACCGGGCTGCTTCATCGGCACGAGGAGGTAGGACAGCCCCGTGTGGCGGGCCGAGCCGGCCTCGGTGCGGGCGATGACGAAGCACCAATCGGCCACATGTGCGAGTGAGGTCCAGACCTTCTGCCCGGTGATCGAGTACTGGCCGTCGGCCAGCCGGGCCGAGGTGGCGACGTTGGCGAGGTCGGAGCCGGCGCCGGGCTCGGAGTAACCCTGGCACCACAGCTCGTCGAGCGTCTTGATCTTCGGCAGAAATCGCGCCTGCTGCTCGGGTGAGCCGAAGGCGATCAACGTCGGGCCGATGAGCTCTTCCCCGAAATGGTTGACGCCGTGCGGCGCGTTCGCCCGCGCGTACTCCTCGTGGAAGATCACCTGCTGCGCGACGGTGGCGCCGCGTCCGCCGTGCTCGACCGGCCAGCCCAGGCACGTCCAACCCGCGGCCGACAGATGCTTGTGCCAGGCCAGTCGCTCGTCGTAGGCCTCGTGCTCGCGTCCCGGTCCGCCCCGGCCGCGAAGCTCGGCGAAGTCGCCCGCGAGCTCAGTTTCCAGCCAGTCGCGGACCGTGGCTCGGAAGTAGTCTGAGGGAGCTTGCGACCCGAACATGTCATCGTCCGTCGCGGTCTGGCTCGCCATAATACCGGTACGGTACCCTACCAAGCACTTGCTAGGTAGCTCAGGAGAGGCATGCCGACGATCCCCGAAGCACTCGCGCGCGCGGCGCGAGAATTCGGTGACGCCGAAGCGATCGTCGACGGGCCGACCCGGCTCAGCTTCGCCGAACTGCTCGGTGAGGTGCGTACCGCGGCCCGGGGCTACATCGCCTGCGGCATCGAGGCGGGCGACCACGTGGCGGTGTGGGCGCCCAACACGGCGCACTGGGTGATCGCGGCGCTGGGCGTGCACTACGCCGGCGCGCGGCTCGTCCCGATCAACACGCGCTACACCGGCTACGAG
Organism: Jatrophihabitans sp.; assembly: GCA_025966255.1. Taxonomy (GTDB): domain Bacteria; phylum Actinomycetota; class Actinomycetes; order Mycobacteriales; family Jatrophihabitantaceae; genus Jatrophihabitans. The sequence continues at coordinate 3,816 of JAOPVG010000291.1, read as the reverse complement.
GCGCTCGACATCCTGCAGCGCACCCGCGCGACTGCGCTCGTTGTGGCCGGCCCGTTCCTGGGTACTGACCGGCTCGCGCAACTGCGCGATGTCGCCGGCGCGGACGGACTGCCCGAGCTGGCGACGGTCGTCCGGATCCAGGCCGACCACTCTCCCACCCCGGCCGGCGTTCTCGACTGGGACGGCCTCGCGATCCTCGCCGAAGGCGTGGCCGCCGCCGACGCCGACGCGCGGGCCCAGGCGGTGCGCCCGGATGACATCAGCGACGTGCTCTTCACCTCCGGCACAACCGGGCGCAGCAAGGGTGTGCTCAGCGCGCACCGACAGGTGATCGACGTGGCGCAGGCGTGGGCCGAGTGCGGCGAAGTCGGGCCGGCGGACCGCTATCTCGTCATCAATCCGTTCTTCCACAGCTTCGGTTACAAGGCCGGCATCGTGGTGGCGCTGCTCACCGGCGCGACGATCGTGCCGCAGGCGGTGTACGACCCCGCCGTCGCGATGCAACTGATCGCCGACGAGAAGATCACCGTCCTGCCGGGTGCGCCCACGATCTACCAGACGATCCTCGACCATCCGGACCGCCCGCAGCACGACCTGTCGTCGCTGCGCTTCGCCGTCACCGGGGCGGCGGTGGTGCCGGTCGCGCTCGTGGAGCGGATGCAGCGCGAGTTGAGCTTCGACATCGTGCTCACGGCATTCGGCCTGACCGAGGCGGTGGTGGTGAGCATGTGCCGTCGTGACGATCCGCCCGAGGTCGTGGCTCGCACCTGCGGCCGGGCCACTGCCGGTTTCCAGATCAAGATCGGGGCGCAGGACGAGATCCTGCTGCGCGGCCCGAACGTGATGCTCGGGTACCTCGACGACCCCGCCGCCACGGCCGCGGCGATCGACGCCGACGGTTGGCTGCACACCGGCGACGTCGGCTCGCTCGATGAGGGCGGCTACCTACGCATCACCGACCGGCTCAAGGACATGTACATCAGCGGTGGCTTCAACGTGTACCCGGCCGAGGTGGAGCAGACGCTGGCCCGGCTCGACGGCGTCGCCGACGTGGCCGTGATCGGCGTGCCCGATGAGCGCCTCGGCGAAGTCGGGCTGGCTCTGGTCGTGCCGCGAGCGGGGCAGTCGCTGAGTGTCGACGACGTTCTCGAGTTCAGCCGCGAACGCTTGGCGAACTACAAGGTGCCGCGTCGCGTCGAGTTCGTCGAGGTGCTGCCGCGTAACCCGTCCGGCAAGATCCTGAAGACCGTTCTTCGGAAGGAGTTCACATGACCGAGGACGAGGTTGTTCGCTACCAGGTCAACGGATCGACGGCTGTGGTCACGATGGACCGGCCCGAGTACCGCAACGCACAGAACTCGGTGATGACCTACGCGCTCGACCGCGCCTTCCAGAAGGCGGTGGACGACGACGACGTGAAGGTGATCGTGCTGGCCGGCAGCGGCAAGCATTTCTCGGCCGGACACGACATCGGCACGCCGGGCCGCGACGTCGACGTGCACTACGACAACACCGCGACGATCTGGTGGGATCACGTCGGGCGCGACGGCGGCGACCTGCGCTACGCCCGCGAGATGGAGGTCTACCTCGGGATGTGCCGGCGGTGGCGTGAGATCCCCAAGCCGGTGATCGCGATGGTGCAAGGTGCGTGCATCGCCGGTGGACTGATGCTCGCCTTCGTCTGCGACCTGATCGTCGCCGCCGATGACGCGTTCTTCGCCGATCCCGTGGTGCGGATGGGGATCCCCGGCGTGGAGTACTTCGCGCATCCGTGGGTGCTCGGTCCGCGCGCGGCCAAGGAGATCCTGTTCACCGGTGACCGGTTCAGCGCCCAGCGGGCGTACGAGTGGGGCATGGTCAATCGCGTCGTGCCGCGCGACGACCTGGAGACCGAGACGTTCGCGATTGCCGAGCGCATCGGCGCGATGCCCCGCTTCGGATTGGCGCTCACGAAGCGCGCGGTGAACCAGTGCGAGGACGCGATGGGCATGCGCAACGGCATGGACTCGGTGTTCGGGCTGCATCACTTCGCGCACGCCCACAACGCCGAGGTCGGCGCCGACTCCCTCGGTGGCATGGACGCGAGAAGCATGAAGGCGTCCGCCGGCGAGCCGCCGGCCGGCGGCGTCAAGAACAGCACGTCCTGATGGATCTCGATCTCGACGACGACACCCGCGCCTTCCGCGACGAGGTCCGCGCGTTTCTGCGCGAGCACGTCCCGGCCGAACCGCTCCCGTCGATGGATACGCCGGAGGGTTTCGAAGCGCACCGGGCGTGGGAGCACACCCTCGCCGACGCGCGCCTCTCGGTGGTGTCCTGGCCGCGCGACCTCGGCGGACGCGACGCCTCACTGCTGCAGTGGGTCGTCTTCGAGGAGGAGTACTTCGCGGCCGGAGCGCCGTTGCGGGTGAGCCAGAACGGCATCTTCCTGCTCGCGCCGACGCTGTTCGCGCACGGCACGCCCGATCAGTTGTCGCGGCTGCTGCCGCCGATGGCGACCGCCGACGAGATCTGGGCGCAGGCGTGGTCAGAACCCGAGGCGGGAAGCGACCTGGCCGGGATCAAGTCGCGGGCGGTGCGGGTCGACGGCGGCTGGCTGCTGTCCGGGCAGAAGACGTGGTCGACGCGGGCCACCTATGCCGACCGCGGCTTCGGCCTGTTCCGGACCGACCCGGGCGCCGAACGGCACCGTGGCCTCACCTACTTCTTGTTCGACCTGCGGGCCGAGGGCGTCACGGTGCGCGGCATCTCGCAACTGGACGGTGAGCCCGGCTTTGCCGAGATCTTCCTCGACGACGTCTTCGTCCCCGACGCGGACGTACTCGGCGGCGTCGGCGACGGCTGGAAGGTCGCGATGTCGACGGCCAGCAACGAGCGCGGGTTGTCGCTGCGCTCCCCCGGTCGCTTCCTGGCCGCGGCCGATCGCCTCGTCGAGCTGATGAAGACCGAAGGCGTTGCCGACGACACCGCCTTGTCCGACCGCGTGGTCGATGCGTGGATCGGCGCCCGCGCTTACCAGTTGCACACCTGGGCCACCGTCACGCGGCTCGCCGACGGCGGCGAGCTCGGGGCCGAGTCCAGCATCGGCAAGCTGTTCTGGTCGCAGCTGGATGTGTCGTTGCACGAGACCGCGCTCGACATCCTCGGGGCCCGCGGCGAGCTGGCGGGCGGTTGGCTGAGCGGCTATCTGTTCTCGCTCGCCGGGCCGATCTATGCGGGCACGAACGAGATCCAGCGCAACGTCGTTGCCGAACGGTTGTTGGGGTTGCCGCGATGAGCGCGCCGATCGCGGACGTCACATGAGATTCCTTCCGTCCACCGAACAGCGCGACTTCGCTACATCACTCGGCGATCTGCTGGGCGCCGCGGACACGCCGTCGGTCGTCCGCTCGTGGTCGCGCGGTGACATTGCCCCCGGCCGCAAGTTGTGGTCCCGGCTGGCCGAGCAGGGGGTACTGTCCCTCAACCTGCCCGAGGAGCACGGGGGCTTCGGCGCGACGGCCGTCGACCTCGTCCTCGCCTTCGAGCAGTTGGGCCGCGCTGCCGTGCCGGGCCCGTACGTCGAATCGGTGGCCGTCCTGCCCGCGCTGCTCGCATCGACCCCGATGGCCGATCAGCTCGGTTCCCTCGGCGCCGGACAAATCATGGCGACACTCGCGTTCCCGCCGCACGTGCCGTTCGCCTTGGACGCCGCCGCGGCCGACGCGGTCTACGTCGTCGACGACGGTGTGCTGTCGACCGCCGTGGCCGCGGATCCGATCGCGTCGGTGGACGCCGCGCGGGCCTTGGCCGAGGTCCGCGCCGGCGAAGCGATCG
>JAOPVG010000281.1 GCA_025966255.1 Jatrophihabitans sp. | reverse complement strand
ATCGACCGTGACGGGCCCACGTACTCGGTCGACACGATCCGCGACATCGCCGCGATCCGCCCTGGTGCCGAGCTCTTCTTCATCACCGGTGCCGACGCGCTCGCGCAGATCCTGTCCTGGAAGGACGCCGAAGACGCGCTGGCGATGGCGCACTTCGTCGGCGTCACGCGGCCGGGCTACGAGCTGTCCGACGCGCACCTGCCGTCCGACTCCGTGACCCTGCTCGACGTCCCGGCGATGGCGATCTCGTCCAGCGGCTGCCGCGAACGCGTCGCGGCCGGCCGGCCGGTCTGGTACCTGGTTCCGGACGGCGTTGTGCAGTACATCAACAAGCACCGTCTCTACCGCCCGTAGACTCGGGTGCGCGAGCGAGAGACTCGCGCAACCCTAGGAGCTGGATGACCGCCACCGACGAGGCTCGGACCCTCGCGCTCACTGCTGCCCAGGCGGCCGCCGACAAGCTCGCCACCGACGTCGTCCTCATCGACGTCAGCGACCGGCTGGCGATCACCGACGTCTTCGTCGTCGCGACCGGCAACAACGAACGGCAGGTCGAGGCGATCGTCGACGCGGTCGAGGAGAAGCTGCGTCTCGCGGGCGCCAAGCCGATCCGCCGGGAGGGCCAGCGCGACGGACGCTGGGTGCTGCTCGACTACGGCGACATCGTGGTGCACGTCCAACACTCCGAGGAGCGCATCTTCTACTCCCTCGAACGGCTCTGGAAGGACTGTCCGTTCATCCCCTTCGTCGATGCGGCGGGTACCGGCTCCGGGCCCACCGGCCCCGGACGGCGAGCGGAAGGCCCGGCCGCAGGTTGAGCACTCCGCGGCGGCTGCTCCTGCTGCGGCACGGACGCACGGCCTGGAACGCCGAGGGACGCTTCCAGGGCCACGCCGATCCGCCGCTGGACGAGGTCGGCCGCGCGCAGGCCTACGAAGTAGCCGCGATCGTGGCGGCACTGCAGCCGGGGCTGCTCGTCAGCTCCAGCGCCACTCGCGCGATGCAGACCGCCCACGTGATCGGGGAGGCCACCGAGCTGCCCGTGCGGCCCGAGCCCCGGCTACGCGAACGCGGCCTCGGCCACTGGGAGGGGCTGACCCTCGACGAGGTGAAGCGGCGGTATCCGGATGAATACGCGGAGTGGGTGGATGGGCAGGACGTCCTCCGCCGCGGCGGCGAGTCGCGCATCGAGGTAGCGCAACGGGCGCTCGAAGCCCTCAACGAACTCCCGGTCTTCGACCTGACGGTGCTCGTCACGCATGGAGCCACCGCGATGGCGCTGACCAACGAACTGCTCGGGCTGGGTCAGGAGGTGCACCGGCTTTCGGCGCTCGCGAACTGCCATTGGACCGAGCTTTTCGCCGACTCCCGCCGCGGTAAAGACCCGGTCTGGCGCCTGCGCGGGCACAACCTCGGCGCGCCGGGCGCAATCGTCCCGCTGCCCACGCGCCTGCCCAGCGACGACGCCTCCGACGCCGATGCCTGAATCCAGCCTGAATCCAGCCGGTCGGTATGCCCGTCTCGTCCGTATATGCACGCGGCGTGACCCATCCCATAGTTAGTTGAACGCTCTGTCTCCCGTCGAAGGCGCCTACAGTCTGTGTTAGGTGCCCCCGCGCCCGGCGGCGACGGACGGCGGGCGCGGGGTGCGCACCTTTTTGCACCGGACGGCTATGGCGCGCGCCGGGTAGCAGATGCCGGTATCCTTCACACCATGACCACAGGCCGCCTGCTTCTTATCGGGCCGCGCTGATCGATCACACCGATCTGACGGCGCGGCCGAGCCTCTGCGACATCCGCAGAGGCTCTTCGTTTGTCCGGACCACCCGAGCAGATGACCATCCCGGTATAGGAGCCCCACGATGAGCACCGCCGCAGACACCGGCGACACCGCGGCCGACGCCCCCCCGTTCCGTTACACCGCCGCGCTGGCCGACGCGATCGAGACCGGCTGGCAGGACCGCTGGGAGCTGGAGGGCACGTTCCACACGCCCAACCCGTCCGGTCCGCTCTCGGACGGCTTCGACCGGGTGGCCATCCGCTCCCACGCCTACATCGCCGACATGTTCCCGTACCCGTCCGGCGCCGGGCTGCACGTCGGGCACCCGCTGGGCTACATCGGCACCGATGTCTACGCGCGCTACCGCCGCATGCGCGGCGACAACGTGCTGCACACCATGGGCTTCGACGCGTTCGGGCTGCCGGCCGAGCAGTACGCCGTGGAGACCGGCCAGCACCCGCGCACGACGACCTACGGCAACATCGACATCTACGTCGCTCAGCTGCGCCGACTGGGCCTGGGCCACGACACGCGCCGCCGCATCGCCACCACCGATCCGGGCTTCTATCGCTGGACGCAGTGGATCTTCCTGCAGATCTTCAACTCCTGGTACGACACCGAGCAGGACAAGGCGCGTCCGGTCGCCGAACTGATCGCCGAGCTGGACGCCGGCTCCCGCGCCCCCGCTGAGGGCAGCAATCCCTTCGACCGGCCATGGGCGGAACTGTCCGAGGTGCAGCGGCGCCAGGTCGTCGACAACCATCGTCTGGCCTACCGCTCCGACTCGATGGTCAACTGGGCCCCGGGTCTGGGCACCGTCCTGTCCAACGAGGAGATCACCGCCGACGGCCGCAGCGAGCGCGGCAACTTCCCGGTGTTCCGCCGCCCGCTGGCGCAGTGGAACATGCGGATCACGGCCTACGCCGACCGGCTGGTGCGCGATCTGGAGCACATCGACTGGCCGGACAAGGTGCGCACGATGCAGCGCAACTGGATCGGCCGCTCGACCGGCGCCCACGTGGCCTTCCAGTCACCAGTCGGTCCGCTGGAGGTCTTCACGACCCGTCCGGACACGCTGTTCGGTGCCACTTACATCGTGGTCGCGCCCGAGCATCCGATGGTCGACGCGCTGACGACGGCGACGTGGCCGGAGGGCACGGCGGAGTCGTGGACGAGCGGCGCGGCCACGCCGGGCGAGGCGGTCGCCGCTTATCGGTTGGCGGCGTCGCGGCGCTCCGAGCTGGATCGCCAGGCCGGCGATCGCGCCAAGACCGGGGCATTCACCGGTTCGTTCGCCACCAACCCGGTGAGCGGAACGCAGATCCCGGTGTTCGTCGCCGACTACGTCCTGATGGGCTACGGCACCGGCGCGATCATGGCCGTCCCGGGGCAGGACGAGCGTGACTGGGAGTTCGCCGAGGTCTACGACCTGCCGATCATCCGCACCGTCCAACCCGCGGAGGGTTTCGAGGGCAAGGCCTACACCGGCGACGGTCCGGCCATCAACTCCTCCATCGACGGCCTGGCTTTGGACGGGCTGGATGTCCCTGCCGCCAAGGCGCGCATCATCGAGTGGCTGGAGGCGCAGGGCAGTGGCCGCGGCTCGGTGACCTACCGCCTGCGCGACTGGCTGTTCAGCCGCCAGCGCTATTGGGGTGAGCCGTTCCCGATCGTCTACGACGAGACCGGGCTGCCCATCGCGCTGCCGGAGTCGATGCTTCCGGTCGAGCTGCCGGAGACCGACGACTTCTCGCCGAAGTCGTTCTCGCCCGAGGACGCGGACTCGACCCCTGAGCCGCCGCTGGGCCGGTTGACCGACTGGGTCGAGGTCGAGCTCGACCTGGGCGACGGTCCGAAGAAGTACCGGCGCGAGACGAACACGATGCCCAACTGGGCGGGATCCTGCTGGTACGAACTGCGATACCTGGACCCCACCAACACCGAGGTGTTCGTCGACCCTGAGGTCGAGCGGTACTGGATGGGCCCCAATGCCGACCGTCCGCTGGGCGGCGTCGAGCTGTACGTCGGCGGTGTCGAGCACGCGGTGCTGCACCTGCTGTATGCACGGTTCTGGCACAAGGTGCTGCACGACCTGGGGCATCTGTCGTCATCGGAGCCGTTCCACCGTCTGGTGAACCAGGGCATGCTGCAGCTGCCCGCCTACACGAACGCCGACGGCTTCTACGTGCCTGCGGCCGAGGTCGCCGAGACCGACGGCCAGTTCTTCTGGGGCGACGTCGAGGTCACCCAGGAGTTCGGCAAGATCGGCAAGAGCCTGAAGAACGTCATCGGGCCCGAGGAGTTCATCGCCGGTTACGGTGCCGACACGTTCCGGTTGTTCGAGATGTTCAGCGGCCCCCTGGACCAGTCCCGGCCGTGGGATGCCAAGGCGATCGTAGGTCCGTACCGGCTGCTGCAGCGCGTGTGGCGTGTCGTCGTCGACGAGCGCACCGGCGCCACGCACGTCTCCGACGATGCCGTCCCGGAAGAGCTGAATCGTCTGCTGCACAAGGCGATCCACGCCGTTCGCGGGGGCTACGAGACGCTGCGGTTCAACACCTCGATCGCGCGCGTGACTGAGCTGAACAACGCGATCCGGCAGGCCTATCCCGATGGCGGGGCACCACGCGAACTGGCCGAATCGTTGGTCCTGATGCTCGCGCCGCTGGCCCCGCACATCGCTGAGGAGCTGTGGTCCCTTCTGGGCCACACATCGTCGCTGGCGTGGGAGCAGTTCCCGATCGCCGACGAAACCCTGCTGGTCGACGACACCATCGAGGTGCCGGTGCAGGTCAACGGCAAGGTGCGCGCGGTGATCTCCGTCCCGTCCGACTCCGACGCCGAAGCGATGGAAGCGGCCGCGCGGGCCGAGCCCAAGATCGTGGCCGCCCTGGACGGGCGCGAGACCCGCCGCGTGATCGCGGTGCCCGGGCGCCTGGTGAACTTCGTCGTCTGAGCCGATGGTCGCCATGGAGGAACGGGTCGCGGTCGTCACCGACTCGACGTCCTGCCTGTCCGCGTCCGACGTCGAGCGGCTCGGCATCCGGGTGGTACCGCTGCGGGTGACGCTCGGGCAGCGCACAGCGATGGATGACGGCGTGGACGTGACGCCGGCGCAGGTCAGCCGCGCGCTGCGGGACAAGTTCGCGGTGCGGACGTCCCGGCCGACGCCGGCCGAGTTCGCGGCCGCGTACCAGGCGTTGATCGAGGACGGCGCGGCCCGCGTGGTGTCGGTGCACCTCTCGGCTGCCCTGTCAGGGACGTGGGAGTCGGCCACTCTCGCGGCTCAGGTTTTCCCGCACGGTGTCGTGCGGGTGGTCGATTCGCGATCGACGGCGATGGGGCTGGGGTTCGCGGTCCTGGCCGCGGCCGAGTGCGCCCGCGACGGCGGCAGCGCGGCCGAGGTGCAGGGCGCCGCGACGGCGACCGTCGATGCCACCCGCACGATGTTCTACGTCGACACGCTGGAATTCCTGCGGCGCGGTGGCCGCATCGGCACGGCGGCGGCGCTGTTCGCCACCTCGCTGTCCGTCAAGCCGCTGCTGCAGATGGTCGAGGGGCAGATCGTCCCGCTCGAGAAGGTACGCACCTCCACCCGGGCCGTCGCCCGACTCGTCGAACTCACCGTCGCCGCGGCCGG
>JAOPVG010000276.1 GCA_025966255.1 Jatrophihabitans sp. | reverse complement strand
ACGTCGTGCTGATGGATGTCCGGATGCCGGTCATGGACGGCATCCAGGCCACGGAGGCGATCGTTGCCGCCGGACCGCAGAGCAAGGTCCTCATCCTCACGACCTTCGACCTGGACCAGTACGTCTTTGCCGGCCTGCGAGCCGGCGCCAGCGGCTTCCTGCTCAAGGACGCGCCGCCGACTGAACTGCTCTCCGCGATCCGAACCGTGGCCGGCGGCGATGCCGTGCTGGCCCCGACGGCGACCCGGCGCCTCATCGATCAGTTCGTGCCACTTCTGCCCCGGCCGGACCGACGCACTCGCCGCGACCAACTGCTGGACGGACTCACCGACCGGGAACGGTCAGTGTTCGCGCAGCTTGCGGCCGGCCGCTCCAACCGCGAGATCGCCGATGACCTGCACCTGTCCGCAGGCACCGTCAAGATCCACGTCGGCCGGATCCTGGCCAAGCTCGAGCTGCGCGACCGGATCCAGGCCGTCGTCCTGGCCTACGAATCCGGATTGATCACTCCCGGAAGCTGAGCTCCGCCGTTCCTCCACAGGCGACTAGGCCTGACGGCATACGTCGACGTCGAATGTGTAGTCGCGCGGTCGACGCGGTCACCGGTGCGGCCGCCATACGGTCAGGAGGCTGACGCAACAAGGCTCAGCGCCGACGGGAGCACATGATGATTGAAGTCTCTGGCTTGACCAAGAAGTACGGCGACAAGGTAGCGGTGCATGATCTGACGTTCACCGTGCAGCCGGGAATCGTCACCGGATTCCTCGGCCCGAACGGTGCCGGGAAGTCGACGACGATGCGGATGATCGCGGGTCTGGACGCGCCGACATCCGGTACCGCGCTCGTCAACGGCGCCCCGTACCAACGCGCGCAGGTCCCGATGGCTGAGCTGGGGATCCTGCTCGAAGCCAAGGCGGTGCACACCAGTCGGTCGGCCTACAACCACTTGCTGGCGCTGGCCCAGACGAACGGGGTCCCCCGCTCGCGGGTTACCGAGGTGATCGACCTGGTCGGCTTGAGCGAGGTGGCGCGCAAACGCGCCGGTGGGTTCTCCCTGGGCATGGGCCAGCGGCTCGGGATCGCCTCGGCCCTGCTCGGCGACCCGCAGACGGTCGTCCTCGACGAGCCGATCAACGGCCTGGATCCCGAAGGCATCCTCTGGGTGCGGAACCTGCTCAAGGGCCTCGCCGCCGAAGGGCGCACCGTCTTCATCTCCTCCCACCTCATGAGCGAGATGGCCCTCACGGCCCACCACCTCATCGTGGTCGGACGCGGCGAGCTGATCGCCGACGTCGACGTCGAGGAATTCGTGGCGATGGCGTCCACCAATGTGGTCCTCGTCCGCTCGCCACAAGCCACCGAGCTCAGGGAGCTGTTGCTGGCTCCCGACGTAACGGTGACGAGCCAAGAGGCCGGCCTGCTCGAGATCCGCGGCGTCACTGCGGAGGCGATCGGCGATGTTGCGTTCGACCATCACATCCGCCTGCACGGGCTCGCGGTTCAGCAGGCGTCACTCGAGGACGCGTTCATGGAGATGACGCGCGACTCCGTCGAGTTCCACGCCCACACCACCGCCAACCGCACCGACGCAGCCGCGCCGGTCAATGCTCACGCAGGAGATTCGCGATGACCGCCACGCTCACACCGCCTCGTCAGGAACCGACGGTGACCCCGCGCTTCAGCGGCATGAAGGTCACCCAGGCCCGCGTCATCCTCTCCGAATGGACCAAGTTCCGGTCCTTGCGATCCACGCTGATCACGCTGCTGGTGAGCGTGGCTCTCACGGTCGGGCTGGGCACGCTGATCAGCGCCGTCACCGCGTCCCACTGGCCACAGACTGCGGCCGCCGAGCGCGCCGGGTTCAATGCGGTCGTGACCAGCCTGGACGGGGTGCACATCTCGCAGCTCGCCGTCGGCGTGCTCGGCGTACTGCTGCTCAGCGGTGAGTACGCGACGGGCATGATCCGCGCGTCGCTGACTGCAGTACCGAAGCGACTTCCCGTCCTGTGGGCGAAGCTGTCGGTGTTCACCGGCGTCGTCGGTGTTGTCTCCATCGTGTCGACCGTCATCGCGTTCTTCCTCGGCCAGGCGATGCTGTCCAGCCAGCACCTGCAGGTCACCATCGGCAGTCCGGACGCGCTGCGCATGGTGCTCGGCGCCGGTGTCTACCTGCTGCTGGTCGGCCTCATCGGGATGGCGTTGGGTGGTCTGTTGCGCAACACCGCCGCGGGTATCTCCAGCCTGGTGGCGCTGTTCTTCGTGATCCCGCCGGTACTGGACCTGCTGCCGAAAAGCTGGGCCAACAACATCGGGCCGTATTTGCCGTCCAACGCCGGCGAAGCGTTCTGGGGCAACCCGAGCGGTGCGCATCTGTCTGCTCTCGGTGGGCTGTTCGTACTCCTCGGCTGGACTGCAGCGGCTATCGCGGCGGCGGCCGTCCGGCTCAAGCGTCAGGACGCCTGACCCACCACCGGCCGGCCGACTAGCGGCGGCGGCTCAACGGTCGGCGACGGGCCGCGAACGTCAGAGCAGCGCCACCGAGGATCGCCAGCATGGCCAGGATCGCCATGGGGGCATTGCTCGTGCCGGTGTTGGCGATGGGCGCAGCGGCCGCGCTCGAAGTCGGCGCGCTCATGGACCCGGCACTCGAGGTGACCGAAACGGACGGTGACGCCGTGGACGGAGCTACGTAGTTGACGAGGATGCTGGCAGCGATCGTGCCT
>JAOPVG010000543.1 GCA_025966255.1 Jatrophihabitans sp. | reverse complement strand
CGGCAGCACTCTGGCGACGGGACGGCCCCGTGGGTTCTCCCGTCGCCGACCGGAGGGGTGCGAATGCGTTCGACTGCCGATGTCGTCATCGTGGGCGGCGGTGCTGTCGGGACGAGCATCGCCTTTCATTTGACCCAACTCGGCCTAACCGACGTGCTGTTGCTCGAACGCGGAGAATTGTCCGCGGGAGCCACCGGCCGGTCCGGCGCGCTGATCCGGACGCACTACGCGAACGCACCGGAGGCCCGGCTCGCAGCAGCCGCGCTGCCCTGGTTCGAGGAATGGGCCGACCGGGTCGGCGGCGAATGCGGCTTCGTCCGGACCGGGTTCGTCCAACTGGTGATGCCGGGCGATGCCGACCGGCTGCACGCCAACGTCGTGATGCTGACGGGTCTCGGGATCGACACCAGCGTGCTGGACGCCACCGAACTGGCGGCCCTGGAATCAGGGTTGGCAGTTGCTGACGCCGACCTCGGCGCGTACGAGCCGCGAAGCGGTTACGCCGATCCGGTTGCGACTACCCGTACGTTGGCGGCGGCGGCCGTCCGAGGGGGTGCGCAGATCCAGCAGCAGACGACGGTGCTGCGGCTCCTAGGAGCCGGCGACCGTGTCACCGGGGTCGAAACGACTGCCGGGCGCGTTCAGGCGGACACAGTCATCCTCGCGAATGGGTCGTGGTCGGTTCCGCTGACCGAGTCCCTCGGCCTCGACCTGCCGATTGAGTCGGTCGGAGCCCAGGTCGCATTTGTGTCCCGGCCCGACGGTCTGTCGGGCCGGGGCGGACACCTGACGATGATCGACCGGCGCACCGGTATCTACGCTCGACCCAACGGCCGGTCCGAAACCCTGGTGGGCCTGAGCCAGTCCGCCCGAACCATCGCCTCACCTGACGACGCGGAAGTGTTGGACTCCTTTCCCGGGACGGCCCTGCACCAACTGGCCCTCTCCATGCCGGCGTTTGCGGCCCAGAAGGTGCTCCGGGCCCACGCCGGTCCATTGGATGTGACCCCGGACCGCTGCGCGCTGATCGGACGAATCGAGGGATGCGATGGTTTGGTCCTGGCCGTAGGAATGAGTGGTTCGGGCTTCAAGAAGGCGCCGGCCATCGGTGCCTGTGTCGCCGAACTGGTGGTCGAAGGCAAGGCCCGCACGGCGTCGATCGATGAGTTCGCACTATCCCGGTTCGCCGAGGGCCGACCGATCGTCAGCAACGACTACCTACTCGGCAGCTCAATGGGCGGCTCCGGCCCGGTACTCGTCCACTGATTCGCACTACCCACCGAACGGCGACATCCCCAACGGAAGTGAGCACGATGAAACATCCTCGAATGTGCACAGGACAGACCCGGTCACGACGCGCGGTGACGGTCATCGCGATCGGTGCTGTGCTGGCTGCATCCGCGTGCAGTAGTTCTGCCTCCAACACCAGCGGCGGCTCGTCTGGGGCGGCGGCTGCGGGCGGAAGCGTCGCCGCCGCGAAGAACGCCGCGGCCATCGCGAAACTGCCGGCCGACGTGAAGCAGCGCGGCTCCATCGTCGTGGCGATGGACGTCTCGAGCCCGCCGAACCACTTCATGGACACCGACGGCAAGACCATCGTGGGGGTCGATGCCGACATCGCCAAGCTGCTCGGCCAGGCGCTCGGCCTGAAGGTGACGATCGCCGGCGCCAACTTCGATGCCATCATCCCGGGGCTTGCGGGCAAGAAGTACGACATCGCGATCGCGCAGATGTCGCCCACCCTCGAGCGGGAGAAGGTCCTCGACTTCGTCGACTACTTCTCCAGCGGTACGGCGGTGGCGGTCGCTGCGGGCAACCCGCTGAAGATGACCATCGACTCGATGTGCGGGCGCAAGATCGCCGTGCTGAAGGGCTCCTTCCAGGAATCCACCCGACTCCCCGAGTACTCGGCGAAGTGCAAGACGGCCGGAAAGGGCGCCATCGCCCCGTCCTCATTCCCCGATCAGCAGGCCACCGTCCTGGCGCTCACGTCGGGCCGCGTGGACGGTGTCATGCAGGATTCGCCGGTGCTGGCGTACGCCCAGAAGAAGGGTGCGGCGATCGAGGTCGCCGGGGTAGCACACGTCAGTGCCGTCGGGATCGGGATCACCAAGGGTTCGGGCATGCTGGACCCGATCCACACCGCGATGGAAAGCCTCATCACGAGCAAGGCCTACAAGCAGGCACTCGAAAAGTGGGGTGTCGGCGCCGGCGCTGTTACCGATGCCAAGGTCAACGACAACAGCTGACCGGAGACGGCCGCCGCCCGATCGCTTCGGCGATCGGGCTAGCGGCGTACCTGGACGGATCACCGTGATGGTTGGAGGAAACCGTGGTGAGTGAACGGTTCGTGATGGCGACGCTGGAACACAAACCTGAAGTCGCCGCCCGTCCGGAGCGGATCCGGGCGATTCCGAAGCGGCATCCGGGCCGGTGGGCGGTGGCGCTGGTCATCGTGGTCCTCGGCCTGATGCTGTTGCACACGATCCTGAGCAACCCACGCTGGCAATGGGGCGTCGTCGGCGACTACTTCACGTCCAGACGGATTCTCGCCGGCCTGCTGAGCACGTTCCTGCTGACCGCGATCGCGATGGCTGTGGGAATCGTCCTTGGCGTCGTGCTCGCGGTGATGCGCCTGTCGGCGAATCCCCTGATGCGGTCGGCGGCATCGGCCTACATCTGGTTCTTCCGCGGTACCCCCGTGTTCGTCCAGATCATCTTCTGGTTCAACATCTCGGCGCTGTTCCCGAAGTTGTCACTAGGGATCCCGTTCGGGCCGGAGTTCGTCTCGGGATCGGCGAACACCTTCATCACGCCGTTTCTCGCGGCAATTCTTGCTCTCGGCCTGAACGAGGCGGCGTATATGGCTGAGATCGTCCGGGCTGGAATCATCTCGGTTGACCCCGGCCAGACCGAGGCGGCGCAGGCCCTTGGGATGAGCCGGATCCTCACCCTGCGCCGGATCGTCCTGCCGCGAGCAATGCGCGTGATCATTCCGCCGACCGGCAACCAGGCCATCGGCATGCTCAAGACCACCAGCCTGGTCAGCGTGATCGCCTACACCGAGTTGCTCTACTCAGCTCAACTGATCTACTCGGCCAACTACAAGACCATCCCGCTGCTGCTGGTCGCGAGCCTCTGGTACCTGCTGGCGACCACGGTGCTGAGCATCGGCCAGTACTACATCGAACGGCGGTTCGGCCGCGGCAACGCCCACCTGTCACACCGTGGCGTGATGTTGCGGGTGATCGACTACCTGCGGCAGAGACGACGGATCGCCACCGACGTCGGAGGCCGGGCATGAATCAACGGTCGATGGTGCGCGCCGAGAACGTGTACAAGTCATACGGTTCGATCGATGTACTTCATGGGGTAGACCTCAACGTTGCTCCCGGCGAGGTCTGCTGCATGATCGGGGCGTCCGGGTCGGGCAAGTCGACGTTTCTTCGCTGCATCAACCATTTGGAGAAGATCGACGCGGGCCGCCTGTCCGTCGACGGTGATCTGGTCGGTTACATCGAGCGCGGCGACAAGCTGTTCGAGCAGAGCGAACGAGAGATTGCGACGAAGCGGGCCGAGATCGGGATGGTCTTCCAGCGGTTCAACCTGTTCGAGCAAATGACCGTGCTCGGCAATGTCATGGAGGCCCCGGTCCGGGTAAAACGCCAAGGCAAGTCCGAAGCGCGGGAGCGAGCCGAGCGGTTGCTGTCTCGCGTCGGGTTGGCCGACAAGGCGAACGCCTACCCCCAACAACTCTCCGGCGGCCAGCAGCAGCGGGTGGCCATCGCCCGGGCGCTGGCGATGGAGCCGAAGTTGATGCTCTTCGACGAGCCGACCAGTGCGCTGGACCCCGAGCTGGTTGGCGAAGTGCTGCAGGTGATGCGCGATCTGGCCACGACCGGGATGACGATGGTCGTAGTCACGCACGAGATGGCGTTCGCCCGAGAGGTCGGGGACTCACTGGTGTTTCTCGACGGCGGGGTCATCGTCGAGTCCGGCGATCCGCGCGAGGTACTTTCCGATCCTCGCCACCCACGGACGAAGGCGTTTCTCGACAAGGTCCTGTGACCTCGCGCTGCGGTGCTCCACAGTCGGGGATCAGTCGTGTCGCGCGCGTTCGGAGACGGCGTCGAGCGTGCGTTGCAGAGCGCGCCGAGTGGCGGGCAGGTTGCGCTGCGCCACGGCCTCGAACAGGCAGTCGACGACGGTCAGCGCGGCGATCCGGCTGGCCACTGCGCCCGAGCGCAGCGCGGTCTCGCGGGCGGCCGTGGTCAGCACGATGTCGGCCGCCTCGGCCAGCGGCGAATCGGGGAAGTTGGTGATCGCCACCGTCGTCGCCTTGCGCGCCGCGGCCTCCTGCAACGCGCCGACCGTCTCCCGCGTCGTTCCGCTGTGCGAGATCGCTATCGCCACGTCGCGCCGCTTCAACAGCGCGGCCGACACGAGTGCGAGGTGGTAGTCGCTCCAGGCCTGGGTGAAGCGCCCGATGCGGTGCAGCTTCATCTGCAGATCGAGGGCGACGACCGCGCTCGCGCCGACGCCGTACACGTCGATGCGGGGCGCGGCGACCACTGCGTCCACGGCCGCGGACAGCGCGTCGGGATTGAGCTGCCCGACGGTCTCGCGGACCGCCGTCGCCTCGAGATGCCCGACCTTGGCGATGACGGTGGCGATGTCGTCCTTCGCCGAGATGTCGGTGCCGGGGACGGTCTCGGGCCGGTTGGCCTGCTCGGCGCCGGCCGCGGAGGCCAACGCCAGCCGGAGCTCCGGATAGCCGCTGTAGCCGAGTCGCTGGGCGAAGCGCACCACGGTGGCCTGCGAGGTGCCGGTCGAACGGGCCAGCTCGGTGACGGTCTGGGCCGCGCTGCGCGTCGGGTCGGCGAGCGCGACCTCGGCGACGCGGCGCTCGGACGGCGCGAGGTTTGGCCACGCTACCCGGATGCGGACGAGGACGTCCGGGGCGCCGGCGGCCCGCGCGCCTTTCGAGCGTCCGGAACTGGCCCCGTTCGTCTTCCGCGTCACGGCCGCTCGCCGGCCGGGACGAGGGGCGGATCGAGCAGCCGCAGCGTGCGCGCGTCGGCGTCCAACTCCGCGGCGATCCCGATTGGGAAGGCCTGGTTCGGGCCGCCGTGGCCGATGTCGACCCAGCTGATCATCGGTACGCCCAATCCGCCGAGCCGCTCGGCCAGGATCGCCGCGATGTCCTCGGGCGGGCCGCAGTTGTTGAACGAGCCGGTAATGATTCCGGCCACGCCGTCGAGATAGCCGGCGCGGTGCAGGTGGGTGAGCATGCGGTCGATGCGGTAATCCTCCTCCGACTCGTCCTCGATGAGCAGGATGCCGCCTGCGGCGGGTCGCGAGGTCGGCGTGCCGAGCGACGCGGTCAGCAGACACAGATTGCCACCGAGCGTCACGCCGCGAGCGCGCCCGCCGACGACGGTCGACGCGTCCGGAAAGGACAGCGACATCGCCTGGTCCGGCGTCAACACGGTCCGCAGCAGCGACCCGAACGAGTACTCCGCCGCGGAGTCGGCGGCCACGGTGGCGATGTTCGCGCTGTGCACGGAGGCCCAGCCGAGCTTCACCGCCACTGCCTCGAGGACGGCGGTGACGTCGGAGAAACCGGCCAGCAGTTTGGGCGGCACACCGGCCGGCTTCGACCAGTCGAGCTCGGCCAGGGTGCGCTGCGCCCCGGATCCGCCGCGGGCGAAGATGATGCCGGCGATCTTCGGATCGGTGAGTGCGTCGGTGAGGTCGGCGGCGCGCAGTGCGTCGTCGCCGGCAAGGTAGGGGCGTATCGTGCCCGGCTCGCGGGCCGAGCTGTAGACGACCGGCTCGAGGCCGGCTCGGCGCAGCGCATCGAGGCCGATGTCGAGCAACGGCTGCGGCACCGGGCTGCTGACCGTCAGTACGCCCACGCGGTCGCCCGGCCGCAACGCCGGCGCCCGCGCCAGCGACTGCGGATCGACGCTCTGGGGTCCGGTCATCGCTCGCTCATCACGACCGACAGTGTCAGGTCGGGACTCGCCGCGGCAACGTAGTGCGGTTGTTCAGCGCTGAAATGGCCGTCGAGGACGGCGCGACGTACGGGCGCAGCCGCACTGTGCGGCTGCGCCCGCCCCCTGACTACAGCGTGATGGTGTTGGCGCCCGAAGGCGTCACCGCATCAGCTGCCGTCCCCGTGGAGAACACGTATTGCCCGTGCTCC
>JAOPVG010000200.1 GCA_025966255.1 Jatrophihabitans sp. | reverse complement strand
GAATCACCGGGGCGGCCGACTACCCGCTCGCCACGCAGAACGGCCGCGTGATCGAGCCGGGCGGCTTCGCGGATGCCTACGCGATCGCGCGCGGCTCACGCGTGATCTTCAACTCGCCGAACCACCTGATGGCGCTCGTGCTGTTCACCGACGGCAGCAGCGAACCGCTGGACATCGAGAAGAGCTCGGCCGTGGCGGTGAGCGCGGCGGGCGGCGCCGAAGCGCTGACCCGCAGCCGCGTCGGCAACCCGACCAACAAGCCTCCGAGCAGCAGCAAGACACCGCCACCGCAGGTGAGCCCGGTCAACAACAAGATCAACTGCAAGACGGCGACGCAGAAACCGCACATCCCGACGCTCCTGCAGCCGATCCCGGGATCGCGGTCGGTGCTGCTGCAGTGGAGCTACCCGCTGCTGGATCCGTCCGACTGCGAACCGTCGACGTACGTGGTGAAGGTTTCGCTGCTGAGCAACGTGGCGCCGTCTCCCCCGGCGTCGGTGACGGTGCAGGGGCAGAAGAGTGTCAACCTGTCGGGGCTTTTCCCCTCCACGCAGTACGAGGTCACTGTCACCGCCTATATCAACGGCCAGGGCACCGAGTCCGGGCCGATCCGGGTCACGACCGGCGCCGAGGGTCCGGCCGCGCCGAAGGACGTCCGGGCCGTCACCGACTCGGCCGGCAACTGGAACGTCACCTGGTCCGCATGCGGCAGCGTCGCGCGCGGGTGCGTCCCGGCCTCCAGCTGGAAGGTCATCCCGGAGTTCTGTGACGGACGTGGGCTGTCCGGCGCTCCGGCCCCCTTGTCCGTCACGGCCGATCCCACGTCTGTGCAGCAGCCGCCGGCTCAGTTGCAAGGCGGCGACGCGCTGCTCGGTCGGGGTGTCCGATTCCAGGTCGAAGGCATCGGCGACCGCGGCAACGTCGGCCCGCCTTCGGCGAGCACGCCCTGCACCATCAGCTGGAGCCCGCCGGCAGCAGCGGCGATGACGCTGGCCGCGTCCCAACCGGCGACGACCTCGCTGGGCGGCTCGTCGGCCACCACGGTCAGCCTCGACCTCGGGTCCAACCCGGTGCGCACGATCGGCGGGGTCGGCGCGAAGGTGACCTTCCGGCTCACCGGACCCGACGGCTTCAACGCGACCCACGGACCGATCACCTACAACGGTTCGGGCAGCAGCCTCAGCGCCAAGTTCGACGGCGTGCAGGCCGGTGCGCAGTACAACGCCACGGCCACGGTCAGCCCACCCGGACATCCGACCAGCAGTGTCTCCCTCGGCCCCGTGCAGGTGGTGACCAGTGCCGCGTGGCCGGATCTGTCCCTCACCGGCGACTGTGTCCCGACCGGCGGCCTGGTTCAGCTGACCTGCGATCTCACGCTGCACATCGGCGGGGTGGCCAGCAAGGATGCGCGCGGCGAGACCTTCGCGGTGATCGACACCGCGACCACCAGCAGCCAGTTCCGCTGTGGGGGTGGCCCGGCGCAGCCGCTGAACCGCGCGAGCATCGACCCGGCCAGCGATTCCATCACGGTGAACAACCTGCCCCTGCTCAACTACCACGGCCTCTGCACCGCCACGGTCGTGCTCCGCGAGAACGGCGCTGCACCGCTGGTCTTCGGCGGCATCCCATCCCCGCCGGTCAGCAAGAGCATCACCGTGGGTGAGCCGTCCACCTACAACGCGAAGCAGACCGACTTCAGCGCCCAGTGGGACAAGACCGCGCCCGGCTCGCAGGTGCTCGTGAAGTACGAAGGCACGACGTACAACGACAACGAACTCGGTCAGCTCACCGACAGCTGGCAAGAGACGATCACGGCGCCGAACGGCACGGCCTGCGGCAACAGCACCACGCAGCCGACGTCGGCCGGGATCAACATTGCGGCCGACCCCCAATGTGTCGCCAAGTACGGCAACGTTGACGGCTGGCACGTCGACATCAGCTACGGCGACGCCGGCACGTCCACCCGGCACGTCCTGAGTCCGTATGTCCTCACCGGCGCACCGCCGAGTTACCAGCCGTGCACTCCGACCGGCTTCCAGGCGAGCTGGAACGCCAACCCGTCGACGGGTGCCACCGTCACCGGCGGCGGCGATCCGACCGCCCTCGCCGGGTGTTCGAGCTTCAAGTACGTGCTTCAGGATCAAGCCGGCAATGCGTGCGGCGCGCCCGACACTGCTCCCAACCCACCGGCCGCGAGCATCATCCCCATCTCGTGTCAGACCCAGCCGGCCGACGGGTGGACGGTGCACATCACGTGGACGGACACCGCCGGGAACCCGCAGGCCAACCCGGACATTCCGCTCGGCCAACCACCGTCATAGCCTCAACAACCCGCACCGCATCGACCGAGGAGCAGCTTTGGCCAGTCCCGCCGACGGCATCACCCGGGTGGCGCACGATGTCGAACGGCTCTGCCACAACATGGGCTATGTCATTCAGGGCAAGCCGGAGGTCGTCCGCAACGCGGTCATCTGCCTGCTCGCCGAAGGTCACCTGCTGCTCGAGGACGTCCCGGGCACCGGCAAGACGTCACTGGCCCGCGCCCTGGCCTCGTCGATCTCGCTGACCTGGCACCGCATCCAGTTCACGCCCGACCTTCTCCCGTCGGACGTGACCGGCGTGTCGATCTACAACCAGCAGACCCAGGAATTCGAGTTCAAGAAGGGTCCGGTCTTCGCGAACATCGTGCTCGGCGACGAGATCAACCGGGCCTCGCCCAAGACGCAGTCCGCTCTGCTCGAGGTGATGGAAGAAGGCACGCTCAGCGCCGACGGCATCGTGCACGAGATGCTTCGTCCGTTCATGGTCGTGGCCACGCAGAATCCGATCGACATGGAGGGCACCTACCTGCTGCCCGAAGCGCAACTCGACCGCTTCCTGATGAAGCTGACGGTCGGCTACCCGTCGGCCGATGCCGAGGCCGAGATCCTGCGCACCCAGAAGATGGGTTCGACGGTGGCGAGACTGACTCCAGTGCTCTCCGCGCGGGACGTGTCGGTGATGATCGACATCGTCAAGCAGGTCGAGATCGCGCCCGCGCTCGAGCAGTACATCGTCGCCATCGCCACGGCCACCCGCACCATGTCGGAGTTGCGCCTCGGCGTCTCGCCGCGCGGCAGCCTGGCGTTGCTGCGCGCCGCGCGCGCCTGCGCCGCCGCAGCGGGTCGCCCCTACGTCGTCCCCGAGGACGTCAAGACGATGGCCCCGGTCGTGCTCGCGCACCGCGTCATCCTGCAGCCCGACGCCGAGTTGCAAGGGCGGACCGGGGCCGAGCTGATCATCCGGGCCATGCAGTCGGTGCCCGTGCCCCGCTCGGTCGCGGTCGGCTGATCGGGCAAGAGGCTATGACGCAATTCGGGCTCGCGACGCTGTTGGCCGGCATCGCGTCGCTCGTGCTCGGGCTGACCCTGGACTGGCTGTCCTTCGACCTGGTCGGTCTCGGGCTGCTCGCGCTCGTCGTGCTGGGCTACGCCGCAGTGGCGCGGCCGTCCCAGCTGGTGATCGACCGCGAGATCCAGCCACCGCGGGTGCCGAAGGGTTCGCCCGCGATCGCCTTCCTCACGTTCGCCAATCGCGGTCGACGGTCGATCCCGGTCGCTGTCGCCACCCAGCCCTTCGGCGGCCTGCGCGTGCGGACGGTGATCCCGAAGCTGCGCGGGGGCGAGCGCGGGACGCGGGCGTACCGGTTGCCCACCAAGCACCGCGGCATCTTCGACGTGGAACCGATCGAGGTCACCCGGCGCGATCCGTTCGAGCTGTTCCGGTTGTCGCGCAAGCACGCCCACACCGAACGCATCTGGGTGTACCCGCGGATGCTGGGGTTCCGAACGCTGCCCACCGGACAGACCCACCACCTCGAGGGCCCGTCGTCGGACACTTCGCCTCAAGGCAACATCACGTTCCATCGGCTGCGCGAGTACGTGGCCGGCGACGACCTGCGACTCGTGCACTGGCGATCGTCCGCGCGGGCCGGGAAGCTGGTCGTCAAGCACAACGTCGATACCTCGCAGCCCTACACGGTGGTGATCTTCGACCAGCGCCCCAACCTGTACACGGAGGAGTCGTTCGAGTCCGCGGTCGACGTGGCCGCCTCGGTGGTCGTGGCTTCGGGCGTCAACAAGGCGCCGGTCGAGTTGCTCCTCACCGACGGCACCGTGCTGGGCGGCCCGCGGGTCCGCAATTCCACCCCGCTCGTCGACCACCTGACCGGTGTGCAGGCCAACCCCGCGGGCTCGTTGAAGGCGCAGCTGCTGCCGCTGCGCCGGAGTCGGGGCGGCACGTCGCTGGTCGTGATCACCGGTGAGCTCGACGTCGCCGACCTGCCCTACGTCGCCGGGCTACGCCGCCGCTTCGACCGGCTCGTCATGATCTCCATCGACAGCGAACAACAACCGGTGCCGAACTTCCCCGGCGTGCGGTTGATCGTGGCGCGCGACGCCGATGACGTATGCGCAGCCTGGAATCTGCAGGTGCACGCGTGAGCGCGGCGAGTCCGGCGATCAGCGACGCGGTACGGCGCTTGGTGCCGTACCTGCTGCTGCCGCTGTCGCTCATCGCGTGCGCATTGGCCAGCTCGCCGTGGCTGCGCGCATTCCCGTCGTCGGTGCTGTCCGTCCCGCTGTTCGGGGCCGCGTTGCTCAGCGTGGTGCTGCCGGTCGTGGTGATCGGCATCGGGATCCGCAAGCTCTGGCTCACCGCACTGATCGATGTAGCCGGCTTCGTCTTCTTCGTCATGCTCGTCGCCCTGCGCGCCCCGGCCGGGTTCGGCGATCTCGTCACCGGTCTGGTGCACGGGCCGTCGCAGATCCTCACCTTCGCGCTGCCGCTGGTCAGCCCGCGGACGCTGCTCGTTGCGCCGGTCGCCCTGTGCTGGCTCTGCGGCGCCGTCATCGGCGAGTGCATCGGCCGCGGGTGGCAGTCGGTGCTGCCCTACGCCTCGGTGCTGGTGACGTTCGGGCTGTCCTACGCCGCGACGGCGCGGGCGGTCACGAGCTCCTCCGACGGGCAGCGGTACGACACGATCCTGGCCGGCGCCCTCCTGCTGACGTTGCTGCTCCTCCGCGCCGCCCAGGCCTGGGTCGAGCAGGACGCCGGCGCCGAGACCACGCAGCCCGAGGGCATCCTTCCGCTGCGCGGCCTGGCCATCGGCACCCTGTTGGCTGTGGTCATCGCACTGGTCGCCGCTGCCGTGGTGCAGTCGTCAGCGTTCTCCGGTCCGCCCACGACGCCGGCGCGGGTGCCGCCCCTCGATCAGTCGACCCCACTGACGCCGGTGTCATTCGTGTCCGGGCTGCGCCCGGCCGACCCGCGTAGCAACGGGACGGCGCTGTTCAACGTCAGCGTCGACCGGCAGACGTCCAACTACATCGCGATCGCCGACGTCGACTTCTACGACGGCGACGGCTGGTCGTTCAACCGGACGTTCCGGCCCTCCGGTGGCGTCATCCCGGCCGACAATGATCCGGCCGTGCGGGCGCCAGGGCCGCCGGTGTCACAGCAGTACACGATCGCCAAGGGACCGATGACGAGCGTCCCGTGGATGCCCTTCATGTACCGGCCGCAGAAGATCACCGGCACCGCGGTGAACATCGATCCGCAGAGCGGCATGGTCGTGCCAAGTCGCCCGCTCGGTGCCGGTGCTCGGTACAGCGTGCGCTCGGCCGCCACGCCGATCAGCTTCGACAAGTTGCCGAAGACCGCACTGCTCGGAACGTCCGCACCCCCGAGCGACACGCTGGTACCGAACGCGGTGGGCCAGTCGCTCGGCGCCGTCGTCACCTCCCTGGAGAACGAGACGAACACGAAGAGCGCGCCGGCGGTGCCGTTCCTGCAGGCGCTGATGCAGGATCTGCGGACCAGCTACGCGCTGTCGGGCGGACCTAGCGCCGCTGCGTCGACGCCGGGCGCATCGCCCTCGCCGCGCCCGGGCAGCCCGGTTCCGTCATCGGGCCCGCCGAGCGCCGGTGGCACGAGCTTCGCCGGCGTCCTCGCTTCCATCCTCGGCAGCACCCGATCGGCCACGCCCGAGCAGTACGCGACGCTCGTGGCGCTCGTGGCCCGGGAGATCGGGGTGCCGGCTCGGGTGGTGACGGGGTTCCGGCTCCCGCCCGAGGGCAGCGGTTCGACGATCCCGGCCGGTACCCACACCGTCACCACCGCCGACGCCTGGACGTGGGTCGAGATCCCGATCCGCGGCCGCGGGTGGGTCGTGCTCGATGCCGCGCCCGGCCGGTACTCCGGGCAGAAGCCACCGTCGAGCGCGGCGCCCCCGTCGACGCTTCCCCCGCCGCCGACGCCGACCCAGAACGCATTGATCACGACGTCGAACCCCAACAGCCACGCGGTCGCTCCGCCGAGCAAGGTGCCGACGTCGGATCGCGTATCCGCCACGACGTTGGCGATCGTGCTGATCGGGCTCGCGATCCTGATCGTGCTGCTGTTGGTCGTCCTCGTCCTGCGAAAACGGGTACGCGCCCGCCTGCGGCGTAGACCGGGCGACCCGCGGCGTCGGCTGCTTGGTGCCTGGCAGGAGAGTCTGGACGTGCTGGTGGAATCGGGCCTGCCCGACCTCACCTATCTGACCAGCGCGGAGGTCGCGGCCCGGACGAAGGAGCGTTTCGGCGGCGAGACCGCGGCCCAGGCGCTCTACATCGGCGACTCGGCGAACGCGGCCATCTTCAGCCCGACATCCTGGGTCGGTGCGGCCGAGGCCGACGCCGCCTGGCGCGCGCAGACCGTGCTGCGCAAGTCGGTGCGCCGCCGCCTCAGCCTGCGCGAGCGGGCCGGCGCCGGGCTGCGCTATCACCGCACGACCCGGGTTCTCCCGGTGGTCGGGCCGTCGTCCTGGGCCGCGGCGGCCAAGGCCCGCGCGACGGCGACGAGCACCCGGGGCCGGCACAGCACGCGGCGCCGCCGGCGGGTGCACTGACCCGACCCGTGGCTGCCGGGTTGGCAGTCGCGCTCCCGGGCTTCAGCGATGGGAGGGGTACTGGCCCCGCTGGCGGTAGGCGTCGAGCAGGGCGTGGACGTAGCGCAGATCGGCCATCGAGCGCTTGGTGGCCGGTAGGTCGACCGGCCCGCCTCGCGTGAGAGCCACGAGCCGCCCGCCGCTCCCTGACGCGCTCACACCTTCGAAGCGGGGCTCGAAGCCGAGCACGTCCGCCCACGGGATCTCGCTGCGCCGCCACCACACTCGCAGCAGCAAGCGCTCGTCGTCGACGACGAGCGCCGAGGCGCCGGACCGAATCGTCACGCGCCGACGCAACGACATCGGGTCCAAGGTGAGATCGCTGACCGATGCCGCGGCGCCGGGTGCGGCTGGGGTCTGGGCCCGGAAGGCCCAGGTCGGGACGGCCCCGGCGGTCGGTTCGCTGCTGTTGACCGCCGGCGGGATCGGGTAGTGCCGAGCCTGCGCGGCACGCTCGGCCGGCGCAGCCGGAGTGGGTGGCGCCTCCGCAGTGAACTCCCACGGGACGGGACCCGGCGCGAGGGCAGGCGGGGGCGGCCCGGCATCGGCGTCCTCGTCGACGCGGATCGGCAGCCGGCTGCCGTCGGCGCCGGCCACGTGGCGGCCCGCGGGCGGAGCGGTGCCGGCCGGCGGCGGGTTGCCGAGCGTGGTCATGCTGCGCGGGATCGTCAGCGAGACATCCGACCACTCGTCGGGCGCCTCGTCGATGTGCACTTCGACCGGCCCGGCCGGCGGCGGAGGTTGCCAGGCGGGCGGCAGCGGCGGACGCATCGGTACCCGGGTGATCGACGGAAGGCCGACTCTGCCGCCCGGCGCGCTCGGGTCCCGGATCAGGAACTGGGTGCTCGGCCACTCCTGCTCGATCTCGATCGCGGCGAGTTCGGCCGCGAACTCGGCGGCCGTCGGCGGCCGGCTGTCCTTGTCCTTGGACATCGCGTAGACGAGCAGGTCCGACAGCTGCGTCGGCACATCCACCTTGAGGAGCGGCTGCACCGGGTCGCGCAGGATCCGCAGGATGACCGAGGCCGGCGACTCGCCGTCGTGAGCGCGGAACGCCGACTTGCCGGCCACGAGTTGGTACACCGAGGACGCGAGCTCGTAGACGTCGGTCGCGGCCGACGTCTCGCCGCCCTCGAGCAGTTCCGGCGCGGCGTGCAGGGTGGTGAAGTCGAACAATCCAGCCGTCGTCTGCGTCGACGATTGCAGCATCGCGACGCCGAAGTCGGCAAGCGCGGGCTCGCCGTACCCGGTGATCAGGATGTTCTGCGGCTTGACGTCGCGGTGCAGGATCTCGGCGCGGTGGGCCGTCTCCAGCGCCCCGGCGATCTTGATGCCCAGCGCCACGACCTCGGGCACCGGCAGCCCGCGCCCGCCCTGCATGCGGTCGGAAATCGCGCCGGCACACAGCTCGAGCACGAGCACGGGGCGGCCGTCGGCCGCGCGGAAGGAACGGAACAGCGTGACGATGTTCGGATGCGAGCTCACGGCGCCGAGCGCAATGGACTCCCGCTCGAACGATTCGAGCGCACGGGGTGAGGCGTCCCGTACGTTGAGGAGCTTCAGGGCGACGAGGCGGTTGGTGCCGACTTCCCGTGCGCGGTACACGGTAGCGAGGCTTCCGACCCCGATTTCGACGATCTCGGTGAAGCCCGGGAAGAAGTCGCTCTGCGCGGGCTTGGAACGACGCAACAGCGCCACGCTCACCTCCAGAAGACTCTCGAGGCGAGCGTAACAACGAGAAGTGGACCAGACGGCGCGCGCAGATCGTGAGAAAGTGTTTCCTGTGTCCGCCCCACCCCTTCCCGCCCTCGGCCTCGCGGCCCTGCTCGCCGGGGTCGGCGCCAGCCATTTCGCGGTGCCCGCGGTCTACGACGCCATGATTCCGGAACGCCTGCCGGGGAGCCCGCGCACCTGGACGCTGGGCACCGGGGCCACCGAGATCGCGGTCGCCGCCGCCCTGCTCGCTCCCCCGACCCGCCGCCACGGCGCCCTGGCTGCGGCGGCATTGTTCGCCGGGGTCCTGCCCGCGAACATCAAGGTCGCCGTCGACGCGCGCAAGAGCGACTCGACCGCCTACCGCGTCGGCACGCTGCTGCGACTTCCCATGCAGGCGCCGCTCATCGCGTGGGCACTGCGGGTGCGCCGCGCGTCCTGACGGCGGTCAGTCGGCGAGGACGGGTTCGATCGGTCGCTCGGCGGTGAGGTCCGCCGTTCGGCGGGCTGATGCAATCGCTCGCGGCCCTGTGGTGGCGGCGCCGAGGATCAGGACGGCGAACCCGCACCCGGCGATCAACCACCACGCCGCGTGACTCGCGGCGACGAAGCTGGTACGGAGCGGTCCGGTGAGACCGGACGCGAGCACGGAGCCCACGACGGCAACGCCGAGCGTCGCCCCAACCTGCCGGCTCGTCGACGCGACGGCCGCGGCCACGCCGGCCTGCTCGCGCGGCATGCCGGATACCGCAGTGTTCGTAATCGGTGCGTTGACGAACCCGAACCCGGCCGCGAAGACGACGTAGCTCGCAATGAGCCGCGGATAGGACTCGCCGCCGGACAGTGGCACGAGCAGCAGCGCACCGGTGCACATCAGGGTCCCCGCCGCGAGCAGCGGCAGGCGCGGCCCGCGGCTGCCGACGATGTGTCCGGACAGCGGCGCGCAGACGAGCGTCATCACCGCCAGCGGCAGCGTGCACAACCCGGCCACTACCGGGCTCAGCCCGCGGACGTCCTGCAGATAGAGCGTGGTCAGGAACAGGAAGCCGGAGAACGCTCCGAACGCACAGATCGCGATCACCGTGGCGCCGGTGAACGGGACGCTGCGGAAGAAGCGCAGGTCGATCAGCGGATCGGTCCGGCGCGGTTCGTAGCGCAGCAGCGCGACGAGCGCGAGTCCCGCGAGCACAGCGGCAACAACCGTCGGCGCCGACCAGCCGGATCGGGACGACTCGATGATCGCGTACGTCATTCCCGCCAGCAGGACGATGATCAGTGCCTGGCCCACCGGGTCGGGACGCCGGGCCCGCGGGGCCCGCGACTCGGGGACGAACAGCACCGTGAGCACCAGCGCGGCGAGGCCGATCGGGACGTTGATCCAGAAGATCGCCCGCCACCCCACCGAGTCGATCAAGGCGCCGCCGACGAGCGGGCCGAGGCCGAGACTCAGGCCGACAACGCCACCCCAGACGCCGATCGCGCGGGCCCGCTCACGCGGCTCGGTGAAGACATTGGTGATGATCGACATCGCGACGGGGTTCAGCATCGACCCACCGATCGCCTGCAGCGCCCGGAAGGCCACCAACCAGCCGAGGCTCGGGGCGAGACTGCACAGCAGCGACCCGACGACGAACACCGTCAGCCCGATCTGGAACACCCGTCGGCGGCCGAGCCGGTCGCCCGTGGAGCCCGCGAGCATCAGCAGGCTGGCCAGCACCACGGTGTACGCGTCGACCGTCCATTGCAGGTCGGCGAGCGACGCATGCAGATCGTGGCTGATCGACGGCAACGCGATGTTGACGATCGTCACGTCCATCCCGACGATCAGCAGGCTCAGGCAACAGATCGCCAGGATCAGCTGCTTGCGCCGCGGCGTCAGTTCGGACATGCCTCCAGGATAGTTAGCCGAGCGAAGGAACTGGTCGGCGCTCATCCAAGAACTCCGTTCACGCAACGAGAAGCGGCGGCTGCGCCCGGCGTGATCAGTCCTCGTTGCCGATCACGGCCGCTGTCCGCAGCTCGTCCACCCGCTCGAGCTCGTCGACCTTGGTGAGTTCGGGCTGATGCACCTCGCCCCGGTCGGCGGCCGCGAGCGCGCGGTGGACGGTGGAGAGGACGAGCGCGGCCAGCACGACCGTCCCCGCTCCGAGCAGGAAGGGCACGTGCGCGCTGTAGTGCTCGACGAGCTTGCCGGCGACGAACGGAGCGAGGCCACCGCCGATGAACCGCACGAAGCCGTAGGTCGCCGCAGCGACCGGCCGCTCCACCGGAGCGATGCTCATGACCGCCGTCGTGACGAGGGTGTTGTTCACGCCGATGAACGCGCCGGCGACGATGACGGCAACGATGACCACAGTCGGCCGGTCCGGCCACACGCCGATCGCCGCGAGGTCGATCGCCATCAGGACGAAGTTGCCGTAGAGGGTCCTCGCAGTGCCGAAGCGCGCCTTCAACCATGGGGCACCCCACACGGCGAAGGCCGCCACCAGCACACCCCAGGCGCAGAACACCAGGCCGAGCTTCTGCGGGCTGGAGATGCCCATCAGGAACGGCGAGTAGCCGAGCAGCGTGAAGAAGCCCCAGTTGTAGAGCAGACCCACCACGCTGGTGGTGGCCAGGCTGCGGTGCCGCAGGGCCTTGATCGGCTCGGTGATGCTCT
This sequence comes from Jatrophihabitans sp., assembly GCA_025966255.1. Classification (GTDB taxonomy): domain Bacteria; phylum Actinomycetota; class Actinomycetes; order Mycobacteriales; family Jatrophihabitantaceae; genus Jatrophihabitans. Next base: position 4,903 of record JAOPVG010000200.1, on the reverse strand, counting down.
CTTTGCGCTGCGGTTTGGGAGTCGCCGGCAGCAACACGACGGTCGCGATCAACGCGATCGCCATCAGCGCCGAGACGCCGTAGAACGGCCCGCGCCAGCTGATCGAGCCGAGCTCGCCGCCGAGCAGCGGACCCAGCGCGATGCCCACGCCCAGCGCGGTCTCGTACAGGATGATCGCGCCGGTGAAGCCGCCGGCCGCCGAGCCGACGATCACGGCCAGCGAGGTGGCGATGAACAGCGCGTTGCCCAGGCCCCAGCCCGCGCGGAAGCCGACGATTCCGTTGATCGAGTCAGACGAGCCGGCGAGCGCGGCGAAGATCACGATGAGGACGAGCCCGGCGATCAGTGTGCGTTTCGCGCCGAGCCGGCTGGACACCCAGCCGGTGACGAGCATGGCGACCGCGGTCACGACGAGGTAGCTGGTGAACAGCAGCTCGACGTCGCTGGGTGAGGCGTGCAGCTGGGTGCGGAGCGAGGACAGGATGGGGTCGACCAGCCCGATGCCCATGAAGGAGATGACGCAGGCGAACGCCACGGCCCACACCGCCTTGGGTTGGCGGAACGGGCTGACGCGCTCGGGGGCGTCGACGGTTTCGGATCGGCTAGTCATGCGCGCGGCTTTCTTGAGACGGTGGTGCGGGGGCCGGTGGCGACGAGCCGCTCGATGGCCGGCAGCGCGGCGCTGAGTAGCCGCTGGTCGTCGTCGCTGAGTTCGGCGAGACGCTCGCGCAGCAGTTCGGCGCGGACGGTCTGCCGATCGGTGAGTACGGCCTCGCCCGCAGCAGTAACGCGCACGAGCGCCGCCCGCCGGTCGGTCGGGTCGGCAACGCGTTCGGCGTAGCCGGCGTCGGCGAGACGGTTGACCAACATGGTCACGCCAGGCTGGGTCATGCCCTCACGCACCGCGAGCTCGGAGACTCGGAGCGGGCCCTCGACCCGTAGCAGGTCCAGTGCGGTGATCGTCGAGCTGCTGACCGTGGCCGGCGTCTGCCGGCGCAACCAGCTGACGAGCCGATCGACGCCCACCGCGAGGGCTCGGGCGTCGGCGAGTCGCGTACTCATACCGCAAGTATATAACTCACTTATATAAGCTCGCAATGCGATGCGTGTCCACTGCCCACCCGCAGACCGGACCAGGCATGATTCCCGTCGTGACATCGTCCGGCGCCGCAACCCCGCACGACGAGCTCGACCTCCAGGTCCGCGCCGCGCTGGCCGAACTCGACGACGCAGCCGAGCCGGCCGAGGAGGACCCTGGGCTGCTGACCCTCTTCGATGCCATGGCCGGCAGCCGGCTGCTCGACATCCACGCCCGTCGTATGCGGGATCACGGTCGCGGCTTCTACACGATCGGCTCGGCCGGCCACGAGTCCAATGCCTATGTGGCCGCGGCGCTGCGCCCCACCGATCCAGCGTTGCTGCACTACCGTTCCGGCGCGTTTTTCCTGGCGCGTTCGATGCAGGCCGGGCGAACGCTCGACGACGGGCTGCGCGCCGTGCTGCTGAGCATGCTGGCAAGCACCGCCGACCCCGCCTCGGGCGGGCGCCACAAGGTTTTCGGAGACGAGTCGCTGGCCGTGATCCCGCAGACGTCGACGATCGCGTCGCACCTGCCGCGGGCGCTTGGCGTCGCGCTGTCGGTCAGCCGAGCCAAGCGGCTGGGCGTGCCGTGCCGCTGGCCGGCCGATGCGGTCACCGTCTGCAGTTTCGGGGACGCGAGCATCAATCACTCCACGGCGGTCGGAGCGCTCAACGCCGCCGGTTACAGCGTGACGCAGGGCTTGCCGCTCCCGCTGCTGTTCGTGTGCGAGGACAACGGCATCGGCATCTCGGTCGCCACGCCGAGCAGCTGGGTCGCCGCGGCCGCCCAACGTCCGGGGATCGAGTATCTCGCCGCCGATGGCGACGACCCGGAGGTCGCCTTCACCGCGGCCTGCGACGCGGTCCGCACGGTGCGGCGCCAGCGCCGGCCGGTGCTGCTGCATCTGCGCACAGTGCGCTATCTCGGCCATGCGGGCAGCGACCTCGAGACCGCGTATCGCCCGGCCGCCGAGATCGCCGCGGAACGGGACCGGGATCCGCTCGTGGCGCTGGCTCGGCGGCTGGGCACGCCCAGCCTCGCCGCGCGGTACGCGGACATCGCCGAGCGGGTGGAGGCGCTGGCCGACGAACTCGCCTCGACCGCCACGCTCGACTCAGCCGATGTGGTGATGGCGCCACTGGCTCCGCGGGTGCGCAGCACGATCGCCGAGGCGGCGGTTGTCGCGACCCCGCCCGAGGATCGCACCCCGGCGCACAGTAGGCGCCGGCCCGAGGACGCCGGGCCGCTGACCCTCGCGCAGAGCATCAACGCGGCTCTGACCGACGCGATGGCCAGCCGTCCGGAGATGCTGGTGTTCGGTGAGGACGTCGGCCGCAAGGGCGGCGTGTACGGCGTCACCCGCGGGCTGGCTCAACGCTTCGGCGCGGCACGGGTCTTCGACACATTGCTCGACGAGCAGTCGATCCTCGGCTTCGGCCTCGGCCTCGGCGTGAGTGGCATGCTGCCCGTCCCGGAGATCCAGTACCTTGCCTACCTGCACAACGCCGAAGATCAGCTGCGGGGTGAGGCGGCCAGCCTGCGCTTCTTCTCGAACGGCTCGTTCACCAACCCGCTGGTCGTGCGGGTAGCCGGACTCGCGTACCAGAAGGGCTTCGGCGGGCACTTCCACAACGACAACGCGGTGGGCGTGCTGCGCGACATCCCGGGGCTCGTCCTGGCCGTGCCGTCCCGTCCCGAAGACGCCGCGCCGATGCTGCGCTCCTGCCTCGCAGCCGCGTCCGCGCACGGGCAGGTGAGCGTGTTCCTGGAGCCGATCGCGCTGTATCACGAGAAGGACCTGCACGAGCCCGGTGACCGGGGCTGGCTCGGCGAGTACTCGCCCGAAGGGCACATCCCGATCGGGTCGGCGCGGGTGCACGGCGACGGCACGGACCTGACGATCGTGACGTTCGGCAACGGCGTGCGGATGAGCCTGCGCGTCGCGCGCCGACTCGAGGCCGAAGGAATCGGCGTGCAGGTGCTCGACCTGCGCTGGCTGTCGCCCCTGCCGGTCGAGGATCTGCTGGTCGCCGCCGCGACGACGCGCCGCGTCCTGGTCGCCGACGAGTCGCGGCACAGCGGTGGGGTCGGTGAAGGTGTGCTGGCCGCCCTCGTCGAGGCGCGCTTCCCCGGCCGCATGGCCCGCGTCGCCAGTCGCGACAGCTTTGTCCCGCTCGGCGACGCGGCCAACCTGGTGCTGCTCGGCGAGGCCGACATCGAGGACGCTGCTCGCGAGTTGGTGGCGCGCTAGACCGCTCGACGGTGCGGCCGACCGGTCAGTCGAGTTCGATTGCGATCTGCTCGAGGAGCTTGAAACCAGCCTCCATGCCCGTCTCCATGCCGGACTCGAGGACGGTGTCGCGCAGGCCCTGGTTCCCGCACTCGATGAGAAGCGAGAGCGTCGTGCGGCGGTCCGTCTCGGTGAACGTGTACGTGCACACCGTTGGCTGGCTGTCCCCTTCGGGCATGCCCTCGAAGACCTCGGTGCAGACGACGCGTTCGGCCTCGACGACTTCGCGGTACTCACCGTGGAATGCGACCTCGAAGCCCCCGTCCGCGTTCATCACGTAGCGCCAGGAGCCGCCGACCCGCAGATCGACCTCAGCACTGGTCACCTCGCCCATGCCTCCGCTCCACCATCGCTTGATCAGTGCGGGCGTGGTGAACGCCTTGTAGACCAGGTGCTTGGGCGCGTCGAACTCGCGCGTGACCAAGATCTGCGTGTCCGTCGGCAACGTGATCAGTGCCGTGCCGCTAGTTCTCATCTTTCGCCTCCGTGTCCTTGAGCTCCTCGAGCACGACGTCCAGCTGGTCGAAGCGCCGCGACCACGTCTGCTCAAAGGTGCTCACCCAGTCATGGATGATCTTGAGCGGACGTCCGTTGAGTCGGTACATCCGCTGGCGCCCCTCGTCCCGCACATCGACCAGCCCCACTTCGCGCAGCACCCGCAGATGCTTGGACACTTGTGGCTGGGCCAAGCCGAGCAGCTCGACGAGATCGTTGACGGCTCGTTCGCCGCCCGCGAGCAGATCGAGGATCTGCCGCCGACGCAGCTCGGCCACCGCGTTGAACGCATCCGCTGTGGTTGCCGCTCGAGCCATGTTCGAATCGTATTCCGATAACGGAATATGTCAAGCCCCCATTTCGAAGGGCTCCCGCGCCGTCCCGCTAGAGCCCGGACAAGACCCGATCGAGCGCGGCGACGGCCTGGTCGACTTCCTCGACCGAGATCGTCAGGGCCGGACGCACCCGCAGGCTGGACGGGCCGCAGCCGAGCATCAACACCCGCTCGTCCTCGCGCAGGCGGGCGATCACGTCGTCGCGGAATTTGGCTGACGGCAGCGTAAACGCGCACATCAACCCCCGGCCACGGACATCGGTGATCACGTCGTGCTTCCCGGCCAGCGCATTGAGCTGGTGCATCACGTGGGCGCCGAGGAAGCCAGCGCGCTCGATGAGCCCGTCCGCCTCGATGACCTCGAGGATGCGGCGGGACCGCACCATGTCGGTCAGGTTGCCGCCCCAGGTCGAGTTGATCCGCGAGGACATCGCGAAGACGTTGTCCGGCACCTCGTCGACGCGGCCGCCGGCCATGATGCCGCAGACCTGCGCCTTCTTGCCGAACGCGACGACGTCGGGCGCAACGCCGAGCTGCTGGTAGGCCCAGGCGGTGCCGGTCAGCCCGACACCCGTTTGCACCTCGTCCATCACGAACAGCGCGTCGAACTCGCGGCACATCGCCTGCATGGCCTGCAGGAACTCGGGCCGGAAGTGGTTATCGCCGCCCTCGCCCTGGATCGGTTCGGCGATGAAGCAGGCGA
>JAOPVG010000195.1 GCA_025966255.1 Jatrophihabitans sp. | reverse complement strand
GGCTCGCCGGCCGTGACGTACGGCGGGTAGACGGTCAGCCGCTCCACGAGCCGGAAGCCGGCGTCGGCCGATCGTGCGGCGAGTTCCTCGATCTGCGGCCACGGACGTTCGGGATTCACGTGGTCGGGCGTGAGCGGTGAGACGCCGCCCCAGTCGTCGATGCCGGCGCGCAGTAGCAGGGCGTACTCGTCGCCGATCAGGTTCGGCGGCGCTTGGATGCGCATGCGGGGGCCGAGCACGAGGCGCGCCACGGCCACGGTGACAGCGAGATCATCGAGCTCGGCATCGGGCATCCGGGCCATCGCGGTGTCGGGCTTCGCGCGGAAGTTCTGGACGATCGTCTCCTGGATCGAGTTGAACGCCCGCGCGATGCGGCGCAGCTCGAACAGCGAGTCGACCCGTTCGGCGAGCGTTTCGCCGATACCGATCAGGATGCCGGTGGTGAAGGGAATGTTGGAGCGACCGGCGTCCTCGAGCACCCGCAGCCGCACGGCCGGATCCTTGTCCGGCGAGCCGAAGTGCGCGCCGTGCGGGTCTTCGAACAGCCGCCGCGACGTCGTCTCGAGCATCATGCCCATCGAGGGGGCGACGGGCTTGAGCCGCTGCAATTCGGCCCAGGTCATGACGCCCGGGTTCAGATGCGGCAGCAGGCCCGTCCGCTCCAGCACCAGAATCGCCATCGCGCGCACGTAGGCGAGGGTCGAGTCGTAGCCGTGGGCGTCGAGCCATTCGCGGGCGGCCGGCCAACGCTCCTCGGGGCGGTCGCCCAGCGTGAACAAGGCCTCCTTGCAGCCGAGCGCGGCGCCCTGCGTCGCGATCGCGAGCACCTCGTCCGGGCTCAGGAACGGCGCCGGCACGCGGTTGGGCGTGGTCGCGAACGTGCAGTAGTGGCAGCGGTCGCGGCACAGCCTCGTCAGCGGGATGAACACCTTGCGCGAATAGGTGACGATGCCCGGACGGCCGGCATCGACCAGTCCTTGATCACGCACTCTCGCGGCCGACGCGCACAGGTCGGTGAGATCGTCCCCGCGGGCTCCGAGCAGGATCTCCGCTTCGGTGGCGTCGAGCGCCACCCCGTCCCGGGCCCGGCGAAGGGCGCGGCGCATTGCCGAAGAAGTCACCTGGATCACAGCGCTCGCAGGCGAGGAAGTATTTCCTCGCCGTAGAGCCGGAGGAACCTCGCCTGGTCCGGGCCCGGCGCATGGAAGACAAGATGGTTGAAGCCGAGGTCGATGTAGCGCTTGATCGACTCGACATGCTCGTCGGGATCGGTGGAGACGATGAAGCGCTTCGCAGTCTGCTCGACGGACAGTTCATCGGCCAGGCGCTGCATCTCGACCGGATCGTCGACCCCCGCCTTCTGCTCCGCACTCAGGCCGAGCGCACCCCAGAAATGGGTCGCCTTCATGGCTTCCTCGCGGTCGTGGTCGAAGGACACCTTGACCTCGATCATCATCTCGAGATCCTTGATCGAACGGCCCGCCTTTTCGGCGCCTTCGGCGATTGCGGGCAGGAGGGTGTCGGTGTAGAGCTCCGACGGCTTGCCCGATGTCGTGATCCAACCGTCGCCCTCGCGGCCGGCGAAGCGGGTCGCGGCCGGGCCGGACGCGGCCAGCCACAGCGGCACCGGCTGATCAGGACGGTCGTAGATCGTCGTCTTGTCGGTGCGGTAGTACTCGCCCTCGAAGGTCACCCGCTCCTGCGACCACAGCAGCCGGATGAGCTGCACGGCCTCGCGGAAGCGGGCGAAGCGTTCCTTGCCGTCGGGCCATTCGATGCCGAGCGGCACCTCGTTCATCGCCTCGCCGCTGCCCAGCCCGAGCACGACGCGGTCCGGGTACAGGCAGCCGAGGGTCCCGAACGCCTGGGCCACGATCGCCGGGTGGTAGCGGAAGGTGGGCGTCAGCACCGACGTGCCGATCGTGATGTGGTCGGTGCGCGCGCCGAGAGCGCCGAGCCACGACATCGCGAACGGGGCGTGGCCGCCGTCGTGGCGCCACGGTTGCAGGTGGTCGCTGACGAACACCGAGTCGAAGCCGGACTGCTCGGCGAGAATGCTGTAGTCGAGCAGTTCCTTCGGCGGGAACTGCTCGTTCGACGCCTTGTATCCAAATTTGATGTCAGTCATCGTTCACCTGTCACGATCAACTCTGCCTTCTGAAACTCCTTGAGCGTGGAGTACCCGCACTTGCCCATGACCCTGCGTACCGCACCGAAGAGATTGCGCTCGCCGGTGGGGTCCGATGTCGGCCCGACGAGCAGTTCCTCGAGACTCACCGGCTCGTCGTCGGCCGACGTGCCGATGCCGAAGTCGACCACGGCCGAGCGCGGCACTCGCGGGTGGGCCGCCGTCGCGTCCCAATAGCGGCCGTAACCGGGTGCCTCGGTCGCGGCGGCCAGCGGCTCGCCGAGCATGACGGCGTCGGCCCCGCACGCGAGCGCCTTGGCGATGTCGCCGCCCGTCGACATGTCGCCGTAGGCCACGAGGTGGACATAGCGCCCGCCGGTCTCGTCGAGATAGTCGCGGCGCGCGGCGGCGGCATCGACGATCGCGGTGGCCATCGGGACCTCGATTCCCAACGTCGAGTGCGTGGACGAGCCCAGATGGGATCCGTAGCCGATGATCACGCCGGCGGCGCCGGTGCGCATCAGGTGCAGCGCCGTCTGATAGTTCGTGACCCCACCGACGAGCACGGGAACGTCGAGGTCGGCGATGAAGGTCTTGAGGTTGAGCCCCGGCTCGTTCTCGCGGGCGACGTGTTCGGCCGAGATGACCGTCCCCTGGATGACGAGCAGGTCGACGCCTTCGGCCAGGGCGTGCGGCGCGAGTTCAGCGGTGTTCTGCGGCGACAGCCGCACCGCGACGCGCACGTTGGAGCGCCGCAAGTCGGCGATGCGGGCCCGCAGCAGCTCAGGGGACACCGGCGTTGCGTAGACGCGTTGCAGCGTGGCGGTTTCGCCGTGCAGCTTGGCCAGCTCGGCCGCGGGATCGTCGTACCGGCTCCACAGCCCCTCGCCGTCCAGCACGGCCAGACCGCCCAGCCGCTCGACCTCGACCGCGGTGGCCGGCGACACCGTCGCGTCCGACGGGGCGGCCACGAAGGGCAGCTCGAAGGTGTGGGCATCGATCTGCCACGTGGTCGACACCATCGCCGAGCCCCGGGTCCGTCGGGTCGGCATCAGGGCGATGTCGGCGAGGTGGTAACCGCGGCGGGCGCTACGGCCCAGGCCGATCTCCACTGTCTCGGGCATATCTCAGAGTCTGCCGTACGCCCGGTAACCGGGGAGTGCGGGACCAAAGTCCCGCCGGTGCGGGCCCCCGGGCCCTGGGACCCCGAGAGAGGACACGGCAAAGTCTCCTTCACAGATCCCTTACTCGCGATGGGGGCCGTTTGCGGGGGCGAACGGGCGAGTCAGGGACCTGTGGTCAATCAGCGCCGCGGGGGCGCGCGCTGGCCGGCCGGGGGCCCGTCGGACCGACGGGCTGTACCGTTCGGCCTGCGGGGGAGCCTTATCAGCACCATGACAGCGCTTGCGCGGCGAGGACCCCGTCGAATGCCCGGTCGAATGGCTGTCAGCCAGCCCGATCCGGTGCCGACCGTTGTCGCGGATCCGGCCCCAGTGCGCAGGCTCGTCGAAGCCCACCGCGCGATCACCAGCGATCTGTCCCTCAACGCCGCGCTCGACCGCATCGTGCAGGCCGCCTGCGAGCTGGTCGGCGCGGGGGGCGGCGCCCTCGGTGTCATCGGTGCACACGCCGCGCTCCAGCAGCTCGTCCACGCCGGCATCGACGAGGAGACGGCGGCGCGGATCCAGGCCGGCGGCTTCCCGTTGCACGATTCGCTGTCCCCGGCGTCTCTGCCGTCTCTGCGGGCGTTGATCTCGGTGCGCGGCGAGCCGTTCGGCGAGCTGTATCTCGCCGAGCCCGAGGCGGGCGTGTTCAGCGCCGAGGACGAAGAGCTGATCGGTGCGCTGGCGGCGACGTCGGGCACGGCGATCGAGAACGCCCGGCTGTACGAGGACGCGCGGCGCAGCCGGAACTGGCTCAACGCCTCGGGTGAGATCGCCCGCGCCCTGCTCGCCGACGCAGACGTGGACATGCTCCTGGAGGTCGTGTCCCGGGCCCTGCACGTCGCCGAGGCCGACTACGGCGCGCTGGTGCTGCCCACCGAGGACGGTCGGCTCAAGGTGACGGTGACCGTCGGGCTCGGCGCCGACTACTTCCGCGGCCTGGTGTTCGAGCCGGGCAATTCGCCGATGGGTCGCGCCATGATGACCGGCGAGAGCCGGCTGACCGACATGGTGCCCATGGTGAATGCCGATTTCGAGAACGTCGAGAATTTCGGCCCGGTCATGATCGCGCCGCTGGTCGACGCGAAGGGGCTGCGGGGAGCCGTCTTGTTGATCCGTACCGTCGACCGGCTTGCCTTCACGCCGCGGGACCTCGACTTGGCCACGACCTTCGCCGACCAGGTGGCGCTGGCCCTGCAGCTGAACGATGCCCGCGCCGACGCCGAAGGGCTGCGGGTGCTCGAGGAGCGGCACCGGATCGCCGAGGATCTCCACGACAACGTCATGCAGCGACTGTTCGCCGCCGGAATGGGTCTGCAGCGGGTCGCCGACGGCGGGCTCGAGCCGAACCTGGCCGCGCGATTGCGTCGTCACATCGTCGAGCTCGACGAGACGATCGACGAGATCCGCACTCAGGTGTTCGGGCTGCGTCACGGCGGCGACGGGCCCCTCCAGCGCGAGCGAAGCCGGTTCCCGCGCGTCGATCTTGGCAGCGGGACAGATCCGATCTGACCGAGCAGGGGCCCGGTCGTCCGGTCCGTCGTGTTCCGACTTGGCAAGCAGTGTGGTGTGCTGGGGCAGCCACAAAATCATCCGAGGAGTCAATACGCCCATGACGGCAGCGGACCGACCCGCGTCGATCACGCGAATCTTCCTGCTCGACGACCACGAAATCGTGCGTCGCGGGCTCGCCGAACTGCTCAACGGCGTCGAAGACTTCGAGGTCGTCGGCGAGGCGGGGACGGTCGCGGAGGCGCTCCGACGCATTCCCGCCGTCCAGCCCGATGTCGCCATCCTCGACGGGCGGCTGCCGGACGGCAGTGGCATCGAGGTGTGCCGGGTCATCCGTGATGAGCAGCCGCAGGTGCGGTGCTTGATCCTCACGTCCTACGACGACGACGAGGCGATCTTCGCGGCGGTGCTCGCCGGAGCAGCCGGCTACGTGCTCAAGCAGATCCGCGGCTCGAACCTCGTCGACGCAGTACGCCAGGTCGCGGCGGGGCAGTCGTTGCTCGATCCGTCCGTGACCGACCGCGTCCTGCGCCGCATCCGCGAAGGCAAGCAGGAAGACGCGCGGGTCGCATCCCTCAACCCGCAGGAGCGCCGGATCCTGGTGCTGATCGCGGAGGGCCTGACGAACCGTCAGATCGGCGAACGACTCTTCCTCGCCGAGAAGACCGTGAAGAACAACGTCTCCAGCCTGCTCGCCAAGCTCGGCATGCAACGCCGCACACAGGCCGCGGTGTTCGGGGCCAACCTGCGTGTCCCCAACGACTTCGGCGGCGACTTCTGACGCGTCACGTCGCGTCGTCCCACACCCGGCCGGCCTCGGTCGTCCCATCTGCGGTCAGCGGTCGACCGGGTAGCTCGCCCGCAGATCGATCTGCGAGTACGTGAGGTGCCGGGTCAGCGGATCGGCCGCAGCCGCCGCCGGGGTCACGGGTAGCAAGCTGTGCGTCTCGTTGTTCATCCGGCTGTAGCCTTCGGCGAAGTTGACGCCTGCGGCCCGGCCGAACTCGCCGTTGTTCGACTCGATCAGCTTGCGAGGACGGCATAGAGCTTCACTCCACGCAGACCGCGGGCGATGCCGTCGCCGAGTTGGTCGAGCACGTCCGCATCGGCGAGGTCCAGCGCGATGAATCCGATCGTCGGCGTCTCCGTCTCGGCACAGAAGTTCTGGACGTACGCGTTCGGCGTGATCACGCCCGAGCGAGTGGCGCGCAGCCCGAAGACGAACGCGAGCTCGACCCCGCCGGCCGACATGGCCGCGTCGTAGTCAGCGGGGCGGTGATCGGCGTACTCGTGCCCGTAGACCGGTTGCCAGTTGCGGTGCCACTCGCAACCCCAGTGCTCCGCGAGGTGGCAGTGGGTGTGCACGTCGATCATTGCCTGGTCCTCCTGGGTCGGCCGCGCCTCATGTGCGCAGCACCTGCCCGGGCCGCTGCCCGGTGTGGCGTTCGCCGTCGACGACGATGTCGCCGTTGACGACGACGAGGTCGATGCCCGCGGCGAACTGCTGCGGGTCGGTGAACGTAGCCCGGTCGGTGAGCCGGCCCGGGCGGAACACCACCAGATCGGCCGGAGCGCCCACGCGTAGCCACCCGCGGTCGGCGAGGCCGGCCAGCTGGGCCGGGCGCGACGTGCACCGGGCCACGGCCTCCGCGAAGCCGGCGGGGTCGGTGGCGGCGTAGCGCGACAGGTACCGGGGGAAGCAGCCATAGCTGCGCGGGTGCGGTACGCCGGCGCCCGTGACGCCGTCGGGATCGAGGGACAGCCCGTCGGAGGCGACGACGGTGGCCGGATGGGCGAGCACCGTACGCAGGTCGCCTTCGCTGCGGCCGCCGGCCACCATCATCACTCCGGTGCCGAGGCCGGCGAGCAGGTCCAGCACCACGTCGTCACCGGCGACCCCCTGCTCGACGGCCAGGTCGGCGACACTGCGGCCGAGGACGCCCGAACGGTCCGGATCAGCCACCCAGCTGATCGTGATCTCCGACCAGGGCACGGCCCGGTCGACCCACTCCGATCGGATCGCCGTCCGGACCGCTGCGTGCTGCAATTGCTCGCGGCGAGCGTCCAGGCCGCCCTCCTGCACCCAGGCCGGCAGCAACTGCGCGAGCGGTGCGTTGCCGTGCAGGTAGGGGTAGATGTCGACGCCCACGGAGAGACCCGCGGCCCGGGCGCCGTCGACGAGATCCAGCGCCGCCGACACGGCACCCCAGTTGCGCCGACCGACCACCGCAAGGTGCGAGATCTGGGTGCGGCAACCCGTCCGTCGCGCGACGTCGAGCGCCTGCTGCACCGACGGGATCAGGTCGTCGTCGTAGTTTCGGACGTGCCACGTGAACACCTTCCCGTGTCGCGCAACAGTGCGGGCGAGCGCGAGGAGCTCCTCATCGCGGGAGAAGGTCAGCGGCGCGTAGACCAGGCCGGTGGACAGCCCGATCGCGCCGGCGTCGAGAGCGTCGTCGAGCAGCGCGCACATCGTGTCGATCTCGGCGCCCGTGGCCGGTCGGTCGTCGAAGCCGACCACCCCGCCGCGCAGGACGAGGTGGGCCACGAGCGAGGCGACGTTGACGCTCGGGCGCGCGGCCTCCAGCGCCGCCAGGTAGCCCGGCAGGTCGCGCCAGGTCCAGGCCACCGCGGGATCCAGGTCGAGATAGCTCACCGCTGCGCGGATCGCGACGTGATCGGCGCCGTCGGGCAGCGGCGCGACGCCGAGCCCGCAGTTGCCGACGACCTCGGTGGTGACGCCCTGCCGCACCTTGCTCGGCGCCGTCGGATTCGCGAGCAGCGTGAGATCCGAGTGCGTGTGGATGTCGACGAAACCCGGACAGACGACGGCGCCGG
>JAOPVG010000194.1 GCA_025966255.1 Jatrophihabitans sp. | reverse complement strand
ACCGTCGTCGCCCGGTTCAGGACCTCTTTGGCCAAGTCGGCGCGCGTCGCGTAGGCCGGCCCCGGAGCGATCTCGACCTCGACCCCGCCGAACATCGACTTGGCCGCCATCGTCTCGCGGATGAGTTCCATGCCACTGACCAGCACGTCGATGTCGGCCTGCTCGTCGAGGTAGTTGGGGTCGATCATCGGCGCCGCGGTCGGGTCGGCCGACGCCAACCGGAACGTGCCACGGCTCTGCGGGTAGATGAGCGTCGACATGATCGTCAGGGAGCGGCGTGGGTCCGGCTTGTGCCGGATCGGCGCGTCCTGATTCGGGGACGGGTAGCTCCACGGCAGCACGTGCAGCTGCAGGTCGGGCACCGCGGTGGCGTACGGCGTCCGCACGAACGCGACCACCTCGAAGACGCTGCGCGCCAGCCACGTGGTGCCGGCGCGGAAGTTCTCGCGCACGAACGCCCGACCGAAGTACGCCGGCGACGGCTTGCGGATTGCAGTGGGCATCGCGAACGTCATCGGCACGAACAGGTGATCGTGCAGGTTGTCGCCGACCGGAAGATCGGCGACGACGTCGATTCCGAACGCGCGGACGTGATCGGCCGGGCCGACGCCGGAGAGCATGAGCAGCTGCGGCGAGCCGTACACACCCGCGCTGAGCACCACTTCGCGGTTCGCTCGGATGACCTCGCGACCGGTCTTGGTGAGGATCTCCACGCCGGTCGCGCGTCCGGCCTCGATGACGACCCGGGCGACGTGTGTCTTCGGCAGCACGACGAGATTCGCCGGCCGGTCATCCAGGTAGCCCACGGCGGCGCTGTAGCGCAACCCATCCGCGTTGCTCTGCTGGAACAGCGACACGCCCTCCTGCTCAGCGGCGTTGTAGTCGTCGTTCCTCTTCACCCCGGCGGTCTCGCTGAGCGCCTCCACGAACGACTCCGAGGCGGGCGTGAGCTCCCTGGCCCGGATGACCTTGATCGGTCCGTCGCCACCTCGGAAGTCGTTGCCGCCGTCCTCGAAGCTCTCGAACCGCTTGAAGCTGGGCAGGACGTCGTCGTAGCTCCAGCCGGTGTTGCCCTCGGCCGCCCAGTCGTCGTAGTTCTTGTGGTTGCCCCGCACGAAGACCATGCCGTTGATCGAGCTCGAGCCGCCCACGACCTTGCCGTGGGTCTGCGGGATCTTGCGGCCCAGGGCGTGCTTCTGCTCGACCGAGTAGTGCCCCCAGTCGACCGTCTTCTTCAGCTGCGGGACGCTGTGCAGTGGGCCGATCATCCCGGGCTTGCGGACGAGCTGGGTGTTGTCCCGGCGGCCCGCCTCGATCAAGATCACGCTGGCTCCGGTGTCGGCCAGCCGTCGGGCAAGCACGCAGCCGGCGCTACCCGCACCAACGATCACGTAGTCGGCGCTTTGCATCAGCGGAACCTGCGCCCGTAGCGCAACTTCACGACTTTGTAGACGACGTCGAACTGCTCCTTCGTCCGCGGGAACTGTTGCATGTCCTCGCCCATGTTGAACCGCTTTCGAGTGGTGGCCTTGGCTCGGGTGAATTCGCGAAGTCCGTCGTCTCCGTGAAAGCGACCGAAGCCGCTGTCCCCCACACCGCCGAAGGGCAGTGACGGCATCCCGACGAAGGTGAGCACCGAGTTGATCGTCGTGCCGCCTGCGCGCAGGCGGGCGGCGATCTCGGCGCCGCGCTTGCCGGAGAACACCGACGAGCCCAGGCCGAAGGACGTGGCGTTGGCGCGGCGCACGGCCTCGTCGATGTCGGGCACCGTGTTGATGACGACGACCGGTCCGAACGTCTCCTCCTGCACCGCCGAGGACTCCTCGGGGACGTCGACGAGCACGATCGGATGGACGTAGGGCGGCTGGATCGAGTCCAGGCCGCCGACCAGCGCAGTGGCGCCGCGGTCGAGGGCATCGGTGACGTGCCGGCGGATGATCTCGATCTGGTTCGGCACCGTCATCGGGCCGATATCGCTCAGCTCGTCGATGCCGACGCTGACCTGCCGCGCCCGTTCCTCGACCTTGCGCAGGAACTCGTCGCGGACCTTCTCGACGACGTACACGCGCTCGACCCCGACGCAGGCCTGGCCGGCGTTCCACATCGATCCCCAGACGATGGACGACGCGGCCGCATCGAGGTCGGCGTCGTCGTCGATGATCGTCGCGTCCTTGCCGCCGAGTTCGAGCAGCACGGGCGTGAGGTTCTCCGCGCAGGCGGCCATCACGCGCCGGCCGGTGGGCACGGATCCGGTGAAGCCCAACTTGTCCACGCCGGACCTGCACAGGGCCGAGCCGGTCTCACCGAAGCCGGTGATCCAGCTGACCAGGCCCTCCGGCGCGTCCGGATTGGCCTTGTAGAAGGACTCGACGGCGTAGACGCCGGTGGCTGCGGCGAGCTCGCTCGGCTTCATGATCACGGCATTGCCCGACGCGAGGGCGTACGCGATGCCGCAGAATGCCGTGTACACCGGCGCGTTCCACGGGGTGATGATGCCGATGACGCCGAGCGGTTCGTAGGACACCCGGGCGTCGAAGTTCATCATCGCCAGGCCGGGGGCGACCCGCTTCTCGCCCAGCACGCCTTTCGCGTGCGCCGCCGCCCAGCGGATGTCCTCGAGCCCGGCGAGCAACTCGAGCTGCACGTCAGCCTTCGGCTTTCCCGTCTCCCGAAACCCGATCTCGTACAGCTCGTCGCAGTCGCGAGCCAGCCAGCGAACCCAGCGCTGCATCCGCTTCTTGCGGCCGCTGAAGCCGAGGTCGTCCCACCACTTCTGGGCCGGGCGGGCGGCGGCGAGGCGCTCGGCAATGTCGGCGGCCGTATGCACCGGAAAGGTGCCGACGCTCTCACCGGTCGCCGGATTCCGAACGTCGAAGGTCTCGCGGTCGGACGCGACTGGCTTGAGCCGTGCAGTCATGTGACCCGTCCTCGATCGAATCGGCAGAACGAGAACACGTTATAGTTTTGCGGCGAGTGGGGCAATAGCAGGCGCCGCCGCTCCCCGGGCTCACAGGAACCGGGAGATGATCTCCTTCATGATCTCGTTCGTGCCACCGTAGATCTTCTGGATGCGCGAGTCGGTGTACATCCGCGAGATCGGGTACTCGGCCATGTAGCCGTAGCCGCCGAAGAACTGCAGGCACTCGTCGGCGACGTCGCACTGCATCTGGGTCGTCCACCACTTGGCCATCGACGCGGTCGGGATGTCGAGTTCGCCGCGCAGGTGCTTGACGATGCAGTCGTCCAGGAACACCCGGGCGATCTTCGCCGTCGTCGCCATTTCGGCCAGCTTGAACTTGGTGTTCTGGAAGTTGAAGATCGGCTTGCCGAACGCCTCGCGCTCCTTCGTGTACTTGATCGTGAGCGCGAGCGCCGCTTCGATGGCGGCGACCGCGGCGACCGCGATTGTCAGCCGCTCCTGCGGCAGCTGCTGCATGAGCTGGATGAAGCCCTGGCCCTCTTCGGCGCCCAGCAGGTTCGCGGCCGGCACCCTGACACCGTCGAAGAACAGCTCGGCGGTGTCCTGCCCGTGCTGACCGATCTTCTTCAGCACCCGCCCCCGGCTGAACCCCACGAGCCCGTCGGTCTCGACTACGACCAACGAGATGCCCTTGCCGGCATTGGCGGGATCGGTCTTGGCCACCGTCACGACGAGGTTGGCCAACAGGCCGTTGGTGATGAACGTCTTAGAGCCGTCGATGACGTACTCGTCGCCGGTTCTTATCGCCTTGGTCTTGACGCTCTGCAGATCCGACCCCGTCCCCGGCTCGGTCATCGCCACCGCACCCACGAGCTCGCCGGACGCCATCCTCGGCAACCAGCGCAGCTTCTGCTCCTGGTTGCCGTAGGAGTTGATGTAATGCGCGACGATCGTGCTGTGCACCGACGTCCCGAGGCTCGGGGACAGCGTGCGCGTCTGTTCCTCCATCATCACGGCCTCGAGCGCGAACGTGCCCCCGCCGCCGCCGTACTCGGTCGGGATCGACGGGCAGAGCAGTCCGACGTCGCCGGCCTTGTTCCACACCTCGCGGTCGATGTGTTGCTGCTCGCCCCATCGCTCTTCGTTCGGCGCGCACTCCTTGGCGAGGAACGTATGGGCAAGGTCGCGGAACGCCTCGACATCGTCGTCGCTCCATGCCGGGCGGGCTGCACTCGCACTCATGAATGGACCTCTCCCTCGGTTACCGGGGACAGTATGTCTCGGAAACCCCGCTCGTCGGTGGGACCCGGGCAAACTCTCGCCGCCTGAGCGGGTCAGGCCGCCTGCGAACTGCCTTCTCGCGCGGAACTACCCGGCCGAACGAGCCGCCCGCAGGCGCGCGAGCGACCGCTCCCGGCCCAGGATCTCCATCGACTCGAACAGCGGCGGCGACACGGTGCTGCCCGTGACGGCCACCCGCAGCGGGCCGTAGGCATTGCGGGGTTTAAGGCCCAGCCCGTCGACGAGCCCGGCCTTGAGCACCTTCTCGATCTCTGCGGCCCGCCAGTCGTCGAGGGCTTCGAGGGCGGGTATCGCGGCCGCGAGCACGGCCTGCCCGGCCTCGTTGAGCTGCTTGGCGGCGGCCGCCTCGTCCACCGCGAACTCGTCCTCCGGGATCACCAGGAACCGCACCATCTCCGCCCCCTGGCCGAGCGTGTGGATGCGCTCCTGTACGAGCGGTGCGGCGGCTGCGAGCACGTCCGAGTCGGCGTCGAGCCCGGCCGCCCGCACGTGGGCGGTCAGCCGTTCGGTGAAGTCGTCGAGGGCCAGTAGTCGAATGTGCGTGGCGTTGATCGCCTCGGCCTTCTTGACGTCGAACCGGGCCGGATTGGCGTTGACGTCGGCGATGTCGAACTTCTCGATCATCTCC
>JAOPVG010000184.1 GCA_025966255.1 Jatrophihabitans sp. | reverse complement strand
GCGGCGTGCACGCGGTCCCGCTCGGCCGCGATGTCGGCCACCCGCGCCAGCAGCTGCGCTTCCGCCTCCGGCTCGAGGCTGGCGAGCGCCGCGGCCTGGGCCACCGTGCTCACCGCGAACGGCACCTGGGTCTGCCGCAGCGCGTTCGTGATCGCCGGATCCCCGGCTACCGCGTAGCCCACCCGCAGGCCGGCCAGTCCGTAGGCCTTGGAGAACGTGCGCAGCACGACGATGTTGGGGAACTCCTCGAGCAGCGTCAACCCGTCCGGGACGGAGGCGTCGGTGACGAACTCGCGGTAGGCCTCGTCCAGCCCCACCACGACGTCGGCCGGCACCGACCGCAGGAAGCGCACCAGCGCGTCGCGGTCGACGGCGGTGCCGGTCGGGTTGTTCGGGTTGCAGACGAAGATCAACCGCGTCTTACCGCTGATCCGCTCGGCCATGGCGTCGAGGTCGTGCACGTGCCCGGAGTCCAACGGCACCTGGATGGACGACGCTCCGCTGACCGAAGCGATGATCGGGTAGGCCTCGAACGAGCGCCACGCGTAGATGATCTCCTCGTCGGCGTCGGCCACGGCCTGGGCGAGCTGGGTGCACAGCGACACCGAGCCGCAGCCCACCCGCACCTGCTCGACCGCGACGCCGAGCTTCCTGGCCAGCACAGCAGTGAGCTCGGTGGAGAAGTTGTCCGGGTAGCGATTGATCTCGGCGGCCGCCGCGGCGATGCGGTCAATCACGTGCGGCAGCGGTGGGTACGGCGTCTCGTTGCTCGCCAACTTGATCGCGCCCGGAACGCTGCGCCCGGGCACGTACGCCGGCAGCGTCGCCAACATGGGGCGCTTGTTCACCGTCATGCCTTCTCCTTCGGGGGCCGGGACGGGCGCTCGGCCGGCGGCTTGTAGCGCTCGACCCGAGCCTTGCGTCCCTTGATGAGCGTGGCTTGCAGCGCCGCGATGACCTCGGCCTCAGCCGCCTTCGGGATCTCGACGGTGGAGAACTTGTGCGTGATCTCAATGGCGCCGATCTGCCGCCCGGACAGGCTGGTCTCGTTGGCGATCGCACCGACGAGATCCTGCGGGCGCACCTTCGCGGCGTGGCCGAGGCTGACGAAGATCGTCGTGGTGGAGCCGGGCTTCGGGCGCTCCCTCGCGGGCCGGTCGGGTGGCTCGGCCGACGCGCGAACCTCGGGGATGTCCTCGTCGTCCGGGCCGCCGATGGTCGCCTCGTGCGCGAGCTTGACCGCGGCCAGCGCGACTTGGACGAGGTCGTACTCGTCGGTGAGATTGTCGACGACCACGCGGTACTGCTCGTAGTCGTCGTCGCGCAACGTCTCCTGCAGCGCGGAGCGGGTGAGCTCGAGGCGGCGCGCGCGCAGGTCGGCGACCGTGGGCAGGGTCTCGACGCTGATCTTCTGCTTGGTCGCCTTCTCGATCGTCTTCAGCAGTCGGTGCTGACGGGGCTCGACGAGGGTGATGGCGACGCCCTCGCGCCCGGCGCGGCCGACCCGTCCGATGCGGTGGACGTAGGAATCGGGCGCCGAGGGGAGATCGAAGTTGACGACGTGGGTCAGGTGGTCGATGTCGAGACCGCGGGCGGCGACGTCGGTGGCGACGAGCAGTTCGGTGGCGCCGCTGCGCACCTTGCCCATCACCCGGTCGCGCTGATCTTGCGTCATGCCGCCGTGCAGTGCCTCGGCGCGGTAGCCGCGGGCACCGAGCGTCTCGCCGAGCGAGTCGACCTCTTCGCGGGTACGGCAGAAGATCACTGCGGCGGTGGGCGCCTCGATGTCGAGCAACCGCCCGAGCGCGGACGCCTTGTGGGCCCGCGGCACGAGGTAGGCGACCTGCCGCACGCGTGAGGTCTCGGCGCCGCTGTGCTCGCGGTGGATGCGCACCTTGACCGGGTCGCTGAGGTAGCGACGCACGAGGCCGTCGATGCGGGCGGGCAGGGTGGCCGAGAACAGGACGGTCTGCCGTTCCTTGGGCACCTCCTGCATGATCGCCTCGATGTCCTCGGCGAAGCCCATGTCGAGCATCTCGTCGGCCTCGTCGAGCACCACGGTGCGCAGGTCGCCGAAGTCAACCGTGCGGCGGGTGAGGTGGTCGATCGCCCGACCGGGCGTGGCCACGACGACGTCGACCCCGGAGCTCAGGGCCCGCATCTGCCGCTGGATCGGCTGGCCGCCGTAGATCGCGAGCACTCGCGCGCCCAGTTCGCGGCCGTAGCGCTGGATCGCCTCCGCGACCTGAATGGCCAGCTCGCGCGTGGGCACCAACACCAAGGCCTGCGGCGCGTCCCCGCCGGGCACGATGCGCTGGAGCAGGGGGAGGGCGAACGCGGCGGTCTTGCCGGTGCCGGTGGCTGCCTGGCCCACCAGGTCATGCCCGCTGAGCAGCGGCGGGATCGTCTCGCGCTGGATCGGCGTGGGCTCCTCGTAACCGAGGGCGTCCAGCGCCCGCTGCAGCTCAGGCCGGAGCTCAAGCTCAGCGAAGGAAGTCACGGGGTGAGCCTTTCATGTCCTCGTATCCGCCGTGAACGTCGCCTGCAGCGGGTGAATACCAGCGTCCGCCTGGCCTACAGATTCCCGCGCTTGTCTTGTTCGCGCTCGATGGCCTGGAACAGAGCCTTGAAATTGCCCTTGCCGAAGCCCAGCGACCCGTGCCGCTCGATCAGTTCGAAGAACACCGTGGGCCGGTCGACGACCGGCTTGGTGAAGATCTGCAGGAGGTAGCCGTCTTCGTCACGGTCGACAAGGATGCCGCGGCCCTTGAGCTCCTCGACCGGCACCCGCACCTGCCCGATGCGGGCCCGCAACTCCTCGTCGTCGTAGTACGAATCCGGCGCGTCCAGGAACTCCACGCCCCGCGCGCGCATCTCGTCGACCGTGCGCAGGATGTCGTTGGTGGCCAGCGCGATGTGCTGGCAGCCGGCGTCGCGGTAGAACTCGAGGTACTCGTCGATCTGCGACTTCCGCTTGCCCACCGCCGGCTCGTTCAGTGGGAACTTGACGCGGTGGTTGCCGTTGGCGACGACCTTCGACATCAGTGCCGAGTAGTCGGTGGCGATGTCGTCGCCCACGAACTCGGCCATGTTCACGAAGCCCATGACGCGGTTGTAGAAGTCGACCCACTCGTCCATGCGGCCGAGTTCGACGTTGCCGACGCAGTGGTCGACGGCCTGGAACAGGCGCTTGGCCGGCGGCGTCATCGTCGACGTCTGGACGACGTAGGTGGGCAGGTAGACGCCCTCGTAGCGCGAGCGGTCGACGAGCGTGTGCCGGGTCTCGCCGTACGCGGCCAGCGCGGCCAGGCGCACCGTGCCGTGTTCGTCGGAGACGTCGTGCGGCTCCTCGAGCACCGTCGCGCCCTGGGCCCGGGCATGCTTGACGCAGCGGTCGACGTCGGGCACCTCGAGCGCGAGGTCGATCACGCCGTCGCCGTGCGCACGGTGGTGATCGGCGTAGCGGCTGGCCGGATCGACGGCCCCGACGATGACAAAGCGGGCCGAGCCCGAACGCAGCACGAACGCCTTGTGGTCGCGGTTACCCGTCTCCGGACCGCTGTAACCGACGAGCGTCATGCCGAAGGCGTACTGGTAGTAGTGCGCGCTCTGCGTCGCGTTCTCGGACACGAAGACGATGGCGTCCAGGCCGGTGACCGGGAAGGGATCGGTGCTCTCGTCGTAGTCCACGAGGCCCACCAACTGCTTGAGGCGCTCGACGGTGAGGTCGGCCTCGCGTTCGGCCGGGGTCAGGTCGTCAGGGGTGCAGTCGACACGCGTCATGCCCGGAGCCTGCGCTGTCCGGAGCGGATTGGGCAAGTGAGAACGTCGAAGACAGTCAACCTGCACAGATTGTCCACCCTGGTGGGATTTGGACTACGCAATATGTCAGATCAACGCTCCGGTCGCGACGATAGCCGCGCCGACGGCGAGAAGTGTCGCCGCGAGCGCGTCCATTGCGTTCGTGCCGCCGTGTCGCGCCGGGCCGCAGGCGGCCGCGGCCCTAGCCTGGGGATCGATGTCGAACTACGTCGCGGTATTCGCGCTTGCGCTCGCCTACGTCGCCCTGGTCGCGGCGTACGTCGCCCTGCGCTCGCTCGCAAAGCTGCGCCGCGCCACCGCCTTGCTGGCCCGGGGCACCCGTGGCCCGCAAGGTCAGGAGTCGCTGATCGAGGTGACGCACCGGCACGCCGAGCGCACCGAGGTGGTGGCCGAACAGCTCGAAGCCCTGCGCGCCCACGTCGACGCCACCAGTGCCGATCGTGCCGGCGAAGCGCCCGGCGCGCTGCGCAATG
>JAOPVG010000183.1 GCA_025966255.1 Jatrophihabitans sp. | reverse complement strand
GCTCATCCCGAACGGCTTCAAGAGAACGCCGCTGCCGGGTCGCCACCGTGGTTCGGTCCAGAGGAGCGAGCACTCGTGCTGGACCTGGCCGGCGCGCGCTGACCAACCGGACGTCGTGGTCATGAGGAGCGTCGGCTCAGCCGATCGTTGTTCCGGCTGGTCGACGCCTTCGTCGGACCGCCGAGCGAAAGGAATTTCGCGACCGGCAGGGTCGCTGCTCCGAGGGCGACGGCGTCGGAACCGAGTTCGGCCCGGACGATCTCGAGATGGCTGAACGGAAGGCGCAACGCATTGCGGGCCGCAGCCGAACGGATCTGCGGCAGCAGCGCGGTGCTGAGCGCCTGTCCGAGCCAGCCGCCCACGACGACGCGCTGGGGGTTGAACAGGTTTGCGAGGTTGGCGATGCCGACGCCGAGATACATCGCGGTCTCCCCCAGGACCTTCGCCGCGTTCTCGTCGTCCTGCCGGGCCGAGACGAGCTGAGTGATGCGGTCCTCGAGGTCGACCTGAGTCTCCGGGTGCGGGTCGCCGGCGAGCTGTTCATATCGCGACACGATCGCGGCCGCGCCGATATAGGCCTCGAGACACCCGCGGGCTCCGCAGCGGCACTCCCGTCCGTCGACCACGACAGTCGTGTGGCCCCACTCCCCCGCGCTGCTCGTGGCGCCGCGGTAGAGCTGGCGATTGCTGATGATGCCGGTACCAACCCCGATTCCCAGCAGCGCCACCACGGCGTTGTCCACGCCGCGGGCCGCCCCGAACCAGCTCTCGGCCTGACCCAACGTTTTCGCCCCGTTATCGATGATCAACGGCAGGGCGACGTGCCTGCGCAGCAACTTCTCGAACGGCACGGCGTCCCAGCCCACACTCTGGCCGTGCACGATGGCGCCGTCAGCATGCTCCACGAGCCCCGGCACGCCGACGCCGATCCCGAGGATGTCCTTCGCCGAGACGCCGGCCTCGGCGATCACCCGCTCGATGCCTTCGACGACGTGGGCCACCGCGTCCTCGGGATCGAGCCGGGTCAACACGGTCGTCGATCGATGCGAGGCGAGCGCGGTCATCCCGAGGTCGAACAACTCGACCAGGAACGCGGTCTCGCCGATGTCGACCCCGATCACGAAGCCGAACGTCGGATTGACCTGGACCAGGCTGCCGGGACGGCCGCCGTTGGAATCCTCGAGCCCGACCTCGATGACCAGCCCCTGTTCGAGCAGTTCACTCACCACGTTGCTCACGGTCGCGAGCGAGACTCCGGTCGAGGCACCGATCTCCCGGCGACTGAGGGCGCCGCGCAGGTAGAGCTCCCACAGCGCCCCGGCACGGTTGGTCTTACGAAGATCGCGAACTGTCGTGAGCTGCCGCTGCACGTCCCTCTCCGCTCGCTCATGGCCCTGCAGCCAGTCGGTAACGAATCCGTAACAGAGCGCCCGATGGCCCTTGACGCAATTTGTCCGCGTGCAGAACATACACGACTTAGAGGAAGTCGTGAACGATCCTCGACCCGGCTCGCCGGCTGGCGACCGCCCCGTTGTCCTAGGAAGGACTCAAGCATGCGAGGGACTCGATTCACCGCAACCGCGGTAGGCGTTCTGGCCACGATGACTCTCGTCGCCGCCTGTAGTAGCAGCAGCGGGGGTGGTGGCGGTTCCGGCAAGGGGGCGACCCTGACGTACTGGGCCAGCAATCAGGGCACCAGCCTGGACAACGACAAGCAGGTGCTGGCGCCGGAGCTGGCCAAGTTCACGAAACAGACGGGCATCAAGGTCAATCTCAAGGTCGTTCCGTGGTCGGACCTGCTCAACAACATCCTCACCGCCACGACCTCCGGCAAGGGACCCGATGTCCTCAACATCGGCAATACCTGGTCGGCCTCGCTGCAGGCGACCGGAGCGTTCGTGCCGTTCGACGACAGCGTCATGAACCAGATCGGCGGCAAGGGCCGGTTCCTCGCCGGCAGCTTGTCGGCCACCGGCGCAGCCGGCCAGGCACCCACCGCGGTGCCGATCTACAGCCTCGCCTACGGCCTTTACTACAACAAGAAGTACTTCGCCGCCGCCGGCATCAGCCAGCCGCCGACGACCTGGACGGAATTTGTGGCCGACGCGAAGAAGGTGACCACTCCCCAACATTGGGGCCTGTCGGTCGAGGGCGGCAGTGTCAGCGAGAACATCCACAACGTCTTCACGTTCAGCCAGCAGGAAGGCGGCGCCTTCTTCGACAGCGCCGGCAAGCCGACGTTCGACACTCCGCAGAACGTCGCGGCGATCAAGCGGTACCTCGACTTCATCCGTACGGACAAGATCACCAATCCGAGCAACGCCGAGTACGCGCAGGGCACCGAGGCCTTGGCCGACTTCGCGAAGGGGAAGTCGGCGATGGTGCTGTGGCAGGCGGCGTCTGGATCGCTGGCTCAGCTCGGCATGAATGCTGCCGACATCGGCGTCGCGCCCATGCCGCTGCCGGACCCGACTCCCGCGGGCGGGAAAAAGGTCACCAGCATGGTGGCCGGCATCAACCTCGCGGTCTTCAAGACCACCAAGCACATGGATGCCGCCCTGAAGTTCGTGAAGTTCATGACGAGCACGCCCGAGCAGAAGGTGTTGAACAAGACCTACGGCTCGTTGCCGTCGGTGCAGGACGCCTACTCCGACCCGGCCTTCAAGACCCCGGCCGTCGACACGTTCAAGAGCATTCTGAGCACGTCGGCCGCGCCACTACCGGCGGTTGCCAGTGAGAGCCAGTTCGAGACACTCATCGGGACGGCGGTGAAGAACATGCTCGCCGACGCTGCGAGCGGCAAGAGCGTGTCCGACGCCGACATCAGCTCTCAACTGAAGGCGGCTCAGCAACAACTCAACTGATCGAACCCGGATGGTCGGCGGCGGGCGTTCAGCGCCCGCCGCCGCGAGAGGAGCGGCCTGATGGTGGACCTGGACACCAGGGTCCGACCCGAGTCGCCGTCGCCCACCACGGCGCCGGCCACCCGGCGTCGTCCACGACGACAACTCTTGCCGTACCTGTTGCTGATCCCGGCCGTGGTCCTCGAACTGCTGATTCACATCGTCCCGATGCTCGTCGGGATCTTCATCAGCTTCCTGCACCTGACCCAGTTCTACATCGCGAACTGGCGGCAGGCGCCGGCCGCCGGTCTGTCGAACTATCGGTACGCACTCGACTTCAACCAGGCGGCCGGCAAGGAACTGCTCCACTCCTTCCTCATCACGCTCGTGTTCACCGTCGTCGTCCTCGCGGTGTCGTGGGCGCTGGGCATGGCTGCGGCGGTGTTCCTGCAGCGTCCGTTCCCGGGTCGCGCGATCATCCGGACGATCTTCCTGATCCCCTATGCGCTACCGGTGTTCGCGTCGGTGATCACGTGGAACTTCATGTTGCAGCGCGACAACGGCGTGGTGAATCACGTCCTCGTGGACCAACTGCATCTCGTCGGCGGCGACCGTCCGTTCTGGCTCATCGGTCCGAACAGCTTCTACAGCCTCGTGATCGTCGAGGTCTGGCGTACGTGGCCCTTCGCGTTCCTGATGCTGACAGCCGGCATGCAGAGCATCTCGCAGGACCTCTACGAGGCGGCCGGGCTCGACGGCGCCGGCGTATGGGCCCAGTTCCGTGGCATCACCCTGCCGATGCTGCGACCGGTGAACCGGGTACTGCTTCTTGTCCTGTTCCTCTGGACGTTCAACGACTTCACGACGCCGTACACCCTGTTCGGAAGGGGCGCGCCGCGACAAGCGGACTTGATCTCCATGCACATCTATCAGAACTCGTTCGTCACCTGGAACTTCGGCACCGGGTCCGCGATGTCAGTGCTGCTGTTGCTCTTCCTCCTGGTGATCACCGGTGGGTACCTGCGGATAGCGAATCGCGGGGCCCAGGATGCGTGAATCGACGTCGTTCAAGTGGACGCGCGCCATTGGGCTCACCCTGCTCGCCGGGTTCGCTCTGCTGCCGGTGTGGGTGATGGTCACGTCGGCTCTCAAGCCGCTCGCCGATGTGCAGGATCGCTTCAGCTGGTTCCCGAGTCATCTCACGACCCAGCCGTTCGTCGACATGTGGCACACCATCCCGCTGGCCAGCTACTTCGTGAACAGCATCGTGGTGTCGACCGTGGCGTCGATCGCGTCGGTGCTCGTAGCCCTGCTCGCGGCCTACGCCCTGAGTCGATACCGGTTCCGGGGACGGCAGACTTTCTCGGTCGTTGTCCTGTCGACTCAGATGTTCCCCGGCATCCTGTTCTTGCTGCCGCTGTACGTCATCTTCGTCAACATCAGCAATTCGACCGGACTCCAGCTTTACGGCAGTCGAACCGGCTTGATCATCACCTACATGACCTTCACCTTGCCGTTCGCGATCTGGATGCTGGCCGGCTACCTCGACTCGGTACCCCGCGAGCTGGACGAGGCCGCGAAGGTCGACGGTTGCGGTCCCCTGGGCTCCTTCGTCCGCGTGGTCATCCCGGCTGCCACTCCCGGCATCGTCGCGGTGCTGATCTATGCGTTCATGACCGCATGGGGCGAGGTGCTGTTCGCGTCCGTGCTGACCGACGACTCCACGCGCACCTTGGCCGTGGGCCTTCAGGAATACGCGACGCAGAACAACGTCTACTGGAATCAGATCATGGCCGCCGCGCTGACGGTCAGCGTGCCGATCGTCATCGGGTTCCTGCTGCTCCAGCGGTATCTGGTAGCCGGCATGACGGCCGGTGCTGTCAAGTGAAGGAAGCTTCGATGGATCTATCCGCCCTGCCCGCCGACTTCCGGTGGGGCGTCGCAACGTCGGCCTACCAGACCGAGGGCGCGGTCGACGCCGACGGACGCCTGTCGTCCATCTGGGACGACTTCTGCCGCACACCCGATGCGATCGACGGTGGTGACACCGGCGTCGAGGCCTCCGACTCCTATCGACGCTGGCCGGCCGACCTCGACCTGCTGCAGCGCCTCGGTGTGGCCAGTTACCGCTTCTCGATCGCGTGGCCCCGCGTGCAGCCCCACGGGACAGGAGCGGTGAACCAGCCCGGACTCGATCACTACGACCGCATGGTCAACGACCTCCTCGAGGTCGGCATCCAGCCGTTCGTGACGCTGTACCACTGGGATCTCCCCTCACCCCTGCAACACCGCGGCGGCTGGGTGGCGCGGGACACCGCCTACCGATTCGCCGACTACGCCGGACTCGTCGCGCAGCGCCTCGGTGACCGTGTCGTCGACTGGTCGACCATCAACGAGCCGCTGTGCTGCGCCTGGATCGCCCATCTGGAAGGCACGATGGCTCCCGGCCATCGCGATCTGCGGGAAGCGGTGCACGCATCGCACCACCTGCTGCTCGGACACGGCCTCGCCGCCGAAGCGGTACGGGCGCAGTCCGCCGTCAAGCCGTCCGTCGGCATCGTGTTGAACCTCAGCCCGTGCGAGCCGGCGAGCCCGAGTCCCGACGACCTGCATGCCGCCGAACGCGCGGACGGGCACACCAACCGGTGGTGGCTGGATCCGCTGCACGGTCGGGGCTATCCGAACGACATGGTCGAGGTATACGGGATCCAACCGCCGGTGCAGCCCGGCGACCTGGAAGCGATCGCGACCCCGCTCGACTTCGTCGGCGTCAACTACTACTTCCGGATGAAGGTCGCAGCCGACGACACCGTCGCGACGCTCGGCTACCGCGCCGTCCCGGTCGCCGGCGCCAACACGACGGCCATGGGATGGGAGATCCACCCGAACGGTCTGCGCGACGTCCTGCTCCGCGTCACCAAGGAGTACGAGCCCCAGGCCCTCTACGTCACCGAGAGCGGCGCGGCCTTCGTCGACGTGCCGGACGAGCAGGGCTATGTCCGCGACGACGACCGCGCCGACTACCTGCGCGCGCACATCGAAGCGACGGCCGCGGCCAGCGCCGACGGTGCGCCGGTGAGAGGCTTCTACTCGTGGTCGCTCATCGACAACTTCGAGTGGGCGTACGGCTACCGTCCGCGGTTCGGGCTGGCTTACGTCGACTATGCGACCCAGCAACGCACGATCAAATACAGCGGCGAAACGTATGCCCGCCTGGTCCGAGAATTTCAGAAAACACCTCGCCGGGCGTGACCCGGAACACCCCGGGTGGCGGCCGCCCGTAGCGCTCCCGTCACCTGCCGATCACATGGCCGAGTCACTGTGGAGTCATGAGTATCGACACGACGGACACCGCCGAGCACGACTTCTACGTCGCCCGCGTCAATGCCCTCGTCGCGGCCGGGCGGGACGACGACGCCCGCGATCTCGCGGCTGAGTCGACCGGCAGCGCTAGCGACGGCACAGTTGCGACGCTATGCGTCTCGCGGTGAAGACGCGGGCTGCTTCAGTCGAATACGCCGAATG
>JAOPVG010000537.1 GCA_025966255.1 Jatrophihabitans sp. | reverse complement strand
TGGCGCTGTGCAAGCTGTTGCTCGAACAGCCCGATCTCCTGCTTCTCGACGAGCCGACCAACCACCTCGACGCCGAGAGCGTCCAGTGGCTCGAGCAGCACCTGGCCAAATATCCCGGCACGATCCTTGCCGTCACCCACGACCGGTATTTCCTCGACAACGTGGCCGAGTGGATTCTCGAACTCGACCGCGGCCGCGCGTATCCCTACGAGGGCAACTACTCCACCTACCTCGAGAAGAAGGCCGAGCGGCTCGCCGTCACCGGCAAGAAGGACCAGAAACTCGAGCGGCGCCTGCGCGACGAATTGGCGTGGGTGCGGCAAAACGCGAAGGGGCGCCAGACCAAGAGCAAGTCCCGCCTGGCGCGCTACGAGGAGATGGCGGCCGAGGCGGAGAAGACCCGCAAGCTGGACTTCGAAGAGATCCAGATCCCGCCGGGTCCGCGACTCGGCAACCTGGTGATGGAAGCCAAGGGGCTCACGAAGGGCTTCGGCGGCGACCTCCTCTGGGACGACGTCGAGTTCTCCCTGCCGCGCGGTGGCATCGTCGGCGTCATCGGCCCGAACGGTGTCGGCAAGACCACGCTGTTCAAGATGATGGTCGGCCAGGAGAAGGCAGACTCCGGCGAACTGCGTCTCGGCGACACCGTCAAGATCAGCTACGTCGACCAGGAGCGGGGCGGGCTCGATCCAACCAAGAACGTCTGGGAGCTCGTCTCGGACGGCCTCGACTACATCAAGGTCGGCAACGTCGAGATGCCCTCGCGCGCCTACGTCGGAGCCTTCGGCTTCAAGGGCCCGGACCAGCAGAAGCCGTCAAAGGTGCTGTCCGGCGGTGAGCGCAACCGCCTCAACCTGGCGCTCACGCTCAAAGAGGGCGGCAACCTGCTGATGCTCGACGAGCCGACCAACGACCTCGACGTCGAGACGCTGGGTTCGCTCGAGAACGCATTGCTCGAGTTCCCGGGCTGCGCGGTGATCACCTCCCACGATCGCTGGTTCCTCGACCGCATCGCCACCCACATCCTGGCGTGGGAGGGCGACGACAAGAACCCGGCGAAGTGGTTCTGGTTCGAGGGCAACTTCGACTCCTACGAGAAGAACAAGGTCGAGCGCCTCGGTGCCGACGCCGCCCGCCCGCACGCCGTCACCCACCGCAAGCTCACCCGCGACTAACCTCCGCCGTGACGAGGTTCGTGCACGAAGTGCACATGCGGTGGTCGGACATGGACGCCTACCGACACATCAACAACACCGCCTATCTCGCGTACCTCGAGCAGGCACGTGTGGCGATGTTCTTCCACCGCAACGAGGGCTTCTCCAGCGGAACCGTGATCTCCCGGCACGAGATCGACTACCTGCGTCCGGTCGTCTATCACCAGGAGCCGCTGCGGCTGGAGCTGTGGATCGACAGGATTCGCGCAGCGTCCTTCGTCGTGCACTACGAGGTGATCGACGCTGACCGGATTGTGGCGCGGGCGTCCACCACGTGCGTCACGATCAACTTCGACGCCGATGTGCCGCGGCGGTTGACCGACGAGGAGCGCGAGATCCTGCGCGGTTTCGCCGACGAGCCGCTATGACCCTGGCCGGCGTCGACCGCGCCGCGCTGTCCGAACTCGCCCCCGTCTTGCGTCGCGCGATAACCCTCGACCCACGCAGCCTGATCCGGCTGCGGTTGAGTTCGAACATTGCGACCGCGTTGGTGCGCCTGCCGTTCGGTGTCCTGGTTGCCCGCACCGTGGAGACGCGGATGTCGATGGAGCCGGTCGACGTCACGGTCGCCGCCGCCGACGCGCTGCTGTGGCTCGACGGCGAGAGCGCCGAACCACCGCCCGCGCGCGACGCCGAATGGCGCACCGGGCTGCCGCCCGGCAGTGGCTGGGCGCGAGTCGAGGCCGTACCCGACGACGTCGTGCGGCCGCTGGTGCGTAGCGGAGCCGTGGCTCTGCAGGAGGCGGCCGAGCGCGAGGGAGTGCCCGGCGCCCAACCGCGGGCCGAGGTCGCCGACGCGCTGCTCGATTCCCCCGTCCTCACCGTCAGCGACGACGCCGGCCGGTCTGCGGAGGTCACCCTGCGGACGCTCAGCGCGCTGACCCGAATGGGATTCCTGCCGCGCGGCGGCCAGATATTCGTCGATGTCGCCGGCCGATGGGTTCGCGTCGTCGCGGAGTACGGCACGGTCTATCTGGAACGTCCGGGCAGCGGACTTCTC
Source organism: Jatrophihabitans sp. (assembly GCA_025966255.1). Taxonomy (GTDB): domain Bacteria; phylum Actinomycetota; class Actinomycetes; order Mycobacteriales; family Jatrophihabitantaceae; genus Jatrophihabitans. Next base: position 610 of record JAOPVG010000537.1, on the reverse strand, counting down.
CTGCGCTGAACGCAATTCGCGCCGCATCTCGTCCACACCGGTAATAACCGTGCCGACTTCCGGACATTTACCTGGTGACGGGCCGGCCAGCAGCGGAGGAGCCAACGCGTGGACGACGCCGACCGGCACGCCAGGTTGGAGGACTGGTTCCGCGCGTACGGCGACCGTGTCCTCGCGTATTTGCTGCACCGAACCGACTCCGATACCGCCCAGGACGTGCTGCAGGAGGTCTTTGTGATCGCGTTTCGCAAGGCCAACGTCGTTCCCGAGCCGGCGATCGGCTGGTTGCTCGCGACCGCGCGCCGCGTACTCGCGAACACGCACCGTGGGGCCCGGCGCCGCGAGCAGCTCACCGTTCGGTTGACCGAGCACTCCGAGCCCTCCGCCCAGGTGGGCCATACCACCGAGGACGACAGCAGTGGGGCCGTGGCCGAGGCGTTGGCCCGGGTGTCGCCCGCCGACCGCGAGGTGCTGACCCTCAGCGCGTGGTACGAGCTGACTACCGACGAGGCCGCCGCAGCGCTCGGCTGCTCCCGATCGGCGTACTCCGTCCGCCTGCACCGCGCCCGCCGCCGTCTCGCCGAACGGCTCGCGACCGCGGGCTTCCCGA
>JAOPVG010000127.1 GCA_025966255.1 Jatrophihabitans sp. | reverse complement strand
TCACCACGGCTCGGCGATTCCCTACGCTGGCTCGCCCGCTCGGGGTATTGGCCGTAACCAGTGTCATCGGCGGATGGGGTGTTGCGCAGTACCCGTACCTGCTCGGCACCCACCTGCGCATCCAGTCATCTGCGGCGCCTGCCCCCACGCTGGACGCCCTCGGCGTGGTCGCAATACTCGCCGTTCTGCTCGTGGTCCCGTCGCTCATCGCGTTGTTCGTGCTCACCGAGCGCGGGCGACTCCACGACGAGTTGTGAAGTGGATAGCCCATTTGCCGAATCCGGGTAGCCCAGTGGGAGGCCGCGCGATTGGGTTGGGCCTCGCGGCCCTGCCTGCTTCCCCCCGGGTAGGTAGGGCCGCGAGCGAATGCTGGACGACCGGGCTCAGCTCGACCGCGGAGCCGACGCGCCGAGCGTGTCCGACGGCAGCTCCCCGTACTCGTGTCGATAGGCGGCCGCGAAGCGACCCAGGTGAGTGAACCCCCATAGATGGGCAACCTGACTGACCGTGGTGTGCTCGGCATTCGAGTCGACCAGATCGCCATGGGTGCGACGGAGGCGGACGCCGCGGAGGTAGGTCATCGGTGGGGCACCGGTGAGGTCGCAGAATCCGGACTGCAGGCTGCGGGCGCTCAGGCCGACCTCAGCGGCCAGGTCACGGGTCGTCCATGAATCCTCGGGACGCCCTTCGAGCAGTTCGACCGCTCGCCTGACGGCGCGATCCCGTGGCGTGAATCGATCGGCGCTTAGCTCGTCGGAATAGTTGTGCCGGTGCTCGACCAACAACCCGTCGATGAGGATCTGTTCGAGCCTGCGGGCAATCAACGGGTAGCGCAGCACGCCCGGTTCTCGTGCCGATTCCCGAACGACAAGATCAATTGTGCGCATCCAGGATCGGCCTCCTGGCGTGGATACATCCATCGTCTCGGCGAAGCGCACCGGCGTCTTGAGTTCGTGGCCCAGCAGGTTGGCCAGTTCGCGCTCGACGATGACCGGGTCGACCATCAGGCAGAGTTCTACGGTGTCGCGGGTCCAGTGCAGGTCGGCCGGCGCCCCAGGCATGAACACGGCGGCCGACCCGGGCGAGGTAAACACTTCGTCCCGCTTGCCGGCCCGGGAGCGACTGTGACCGGACAGCGGAATGTCGATGTGATAGTTCGTCGCTTCCTCGGTCATGATCCGAATGTCGGAGCCGAACAGTAAGCAGCCGACGGTCACGCGGTCGATTCTCGCCGCGTCCAGGTGCATGCCGACGCTGTGTCCGCCGGCTCGCGGCCGCAGCCGCAATGGCAGGTAGGCCTCGCTCAGGGCTGCTTCGGCATGGTCGACGTCCGTCGTCTCGATCACGCGGTTGGGGGCCACTCGTCCGAGTTTGCCAGCGGAGGACCGGTCCGACATCACCCAGTGGTCACCGGTTGGCTACTCCACGGCAATATGGCGCTGAGCGATGGGCGATTCGAGCAGCCTCTCGTACACGTCCAGGTAGTCACGCGCCATCCGACCGACGTCGAAACGGTCCAGGGCGTCGGCGCGGCAGTCGGCCGGATTCAGGTCCGCGACCCGTTGCAGCGCGTCGGGCAACGTGTCACAGGAGTCGCAGATCAGTCCCGTCGTCCCGTCTCGGACGATCTCGGGCACCGATCCCCGGCGCAGCGCCACCACCGGCGTACCGCAGGCCAGCGCTTCGATCATCACCATGCCGAACGGCTCCTCCCACGAGATCGGGAAGAGGAGGCACCGCGCCGCGGCCAACAGTTCGCGCTTCTCCGCGCGATCGGCCTCACCGACCCAGTGGATATTGCGGCCCAGTTTCCGTCTGATCTGGAGGTCGAAATAGTCCTGTTCGGCGGGCTCGTTGACCTTCGCCGCTACAACCAGATCCAGGCCGGCCTGGGTCGCCGCAGTAATGGCGGCGAGGAGTCCCTTGTCGGGGGACATGCGACCGAGAAACAGCGCAAAGCCGGCTTTGTCTTCGCGGAACGGGAAGTCGCGCACGCGGACGGCGTTGTGCACGGCGGCGACCCAGCGGAGCCCGGGCGCAGAGGCGCGTTGAGCCCGCGAGATGGCCACGAGATCCGCCGGCGGGCTGATCGAGCGGTAATAGCGGCCCATGTCCCCTTGCACGGGACCGTGGGCCGTCACCAGGGTCGGGATCTTTCGCCCGGCCGCGACGAGCGGACCCAAGAAGCTGTGATCGTGGACGAGGTCGACCTGGAGCTCGGCCAGGATCGAGGGCAGGGACGCCGCGTGCAGCGCGTCCGGCATCGGGTCGCCAATGCGCGGGTGCTGCGGCTCGTCGAACGTGGTGACGAACGACGCCTTCGTGCCGTTGACCCCGACGCCGACCAGGGTCACTTCCGCGCCGAGGCCGAGCAGGCCGTCGGTCAGGTCGGCGCACATGGACTCGATGCCGCCATAGCCGGTCGGCGGGAGCTCATACCAGGGCGGCGCGACCATCGCGACGCGCACCGGACGGCCCCCCGGCAAAGATGGTCTGAGCAGCCGACCGTCATGCCTCATACCGACGATGATTCCTGCGATGCCACGCGTCAGAGTCGGCACGACGTGCTCAATTCGAGCGAGCCCCATGGCCTTTGCAGGACAGTTGTGACGCCCATCGCTATCCCTAGCCGAGGGTGGACTCGGACGGCTGCCGAATCAGCTCGATGTCGTCGGGTAGGCCGCCCACCTCGACGCGGTCACCGGCCACGGAGAGCGACACCCGCGAGCCCGCGAGCTGCACGTTCGTCAGGTCCAACGTCCCAAAGCTGGCCGGCCAGGCCGGTGCTAGCCAGACCTTGTGCTGCGGCATGCACGGGTCGAAGCGCAACAGAATTCGCACGAGGTGGATCGGGGCAGCTGCGGCCCAGGCCTGCGGTGAGCAGGACGTCGGATAGGGGATGGGCTCGGTGTACTCAGTGCGGTCGAACCCACAGAAGAGTTCCGGGAGCCGGCCGTTGAAATGTTCGGCCGCGTCGATGAGGGCCGTCGCGATCCGCTGTGCTTCGGCGACGAATCCGTACCGCATCAAGCCCGCCGCGATGAGGGCGTTGTCGTGCGGCCACACCGATCCGTTGTGGTAACTGGCCGGGTTGTACGCACCCATGTCCGCGGCCAGCGTGCGGACACCCCAGCCGCTGAACATCTGATCAGACATGAGGTGGTCGGCGACCCGGGCCGCCTTGTCGGCATCGACGATGCCGGTCGTCAAGCACTGTCCCATGTTCGATGCGCAGGCGTCGACGGGCCGCTTCTCGCCGTCGAGGGCAACCGCCAAGTACCCGCGTTCGGGCAGCCAGAAGCGTTCGTTGAAGGACCGCTTGAGCTCGTCGGCCCGCGCGATCCAGGCATCCCGATCGGCCACGTCGGTGGCGAGTCGCGCCCGGGCGACATAGGCGGCGTAGACGTAAGCCTGCACTTCGCACAACGCGATCGGACCTGGCGGCAGGGTGCCGTCGGAGTTGTTGATCCCGTCCCATGAGTCCTTCCAACCTTGGTTGGCCAAACCGCGGTCGTTGCTGCGTTCGTACTCGACGAATCCGTCGCCGTCGCGGTCGCCGAAGTTCCGGATCCAGTCGAGGGCGCGGTTGGCGTGGGGAACCAGGAGCGCCAGCTCGTCCGCGGAGAGCCCCCACTTGCCGAGCTCGCCGAGCAGTACGACGAACAGTGGGGTGGCATCGGCCGTTCCGTAGTAGGCGCGCTCGCCGCCCAGGGCCAACGACGCATCCAGGCCGAAGCGCAGCTCGTGCAGGATCCGGCCCGGTTCCTCCTCCGTGAGTGGGTTGCAGCGGGTGCCCTGGTGGTGAGCGAGGGTGTGCAGCGTGCCGAGGGCCAATCGGTTGTCGAGCGGTAGCGCCATGAGGGACGTCAGGAGAGAGTCGCGTCCGAACAGTGCCATGAACCACGGCGCACCCGCAGCCACGACGACCTGCTCCGGATCATCCGGGTTCTCGATGCGGAGTGCACCGAGGTCCTCCTGGCTGCGCTTCAACGTCATTTCCAGAATCGGGTTCGTCGATTCCGCGATCGGCACGGCCTGGCGCCACCGCTTCAGCCGGCGAGCTGCGCCCGATTCCTCGATGGGCCGACCCAGCGGCAGCAACGGCAGCCGCGTTCCGTCGAGCTCGACCGTGGCCCCGAGCGTCACGATCCAGCTTCCGTGGGCCGGCACCACGCCCCGGAACAGTGCCCGGCCGTCCCTGACGTCCCCACCCGGTGCCTCGATCACGACCGCCCGTTGATGCCCCCGCCAGTGTGTCTCCATGGTGCAGCGGCCGGGCAAGTCGGCGACGTGCACGCTGCGGTGCGGAATGCGCCCGTCCTTCACCTCGAAGAGGTCGGCGAAGTCCGCGGCGAACGCGACGGCCAGCGTGCACTCGACCGGTTCCCGACTGAAGTTGCGGACGGTGATCTCCTCGCGCATCCCGGCGGCGATCCACCGGCGCCGGTCGATGACCATTTCCCGCCGATCACCGCTCGGCGTCGACCCGATGCTGAGGAAGCGGCCGTGGAAGGGTTCCTGCGCGACGCCGGCCAGGGGTCGGATGCGTTCGTCGTTGATGTACAGATCCCACCGGGACAGCACCCGGGTGTCCTGGACGAAGAGACCGTGCACGCCGTCGCGGGCGATGTCTCCCCCCGCATTGCTGATACAGAATGACGACCCCTCCACGAGGACGACCTCGTTCGGATCGACGCGGGTGCTGTGGCTCGGGCCGCTCGGTTTCCAGGCAGTCATCTTTGGCGAGTCTGCGCGGATTGCCGGGGAAAGCCTCACCCTGCGGGCGCTATCTCCGCCGGCCGGTTCGGTCTGTGAGAACAGGGCCGCGGCGGACCTCCGGACGGATCGCAGCGGTGGACGGCATCGACCGTGAATCAGGTGTGGACGAGCGGGGTGTCGACGAGGTGCTCAGCGAGGAACCAGCACTGCAATTCACCGGTGCGGATGACGCCGGACACGAGCAGATCGTTGGTGCCGTCGTCGCCCTTCTCGGCGACGGCCGAGGCGGCATCGTGCGAGTCACCCAGAATGAGCTCGTGCGCCTCCAGCAACCTCGACAGCATCGCGGGCACCTCCTCGACGCCGTCCGGCGCTCGGGGAACGGCGGTGAGTTCGGCGACGTGCCGCGGATCCCCGACGGCTACCCCGCCGAGGGTCTGGATTCGCTCGGCCACGGAGTCGATGAGCGCGAGTTGCTCGTCGGCGTGCTTGTCCAACAGCAGATGCAGTTGGTAGAAGGTGGGCCCGCGCATCAACCAGTGGTGCTTCTTGTACAGCGCGTACAGGATCTGGGAATCGGCCAGGATGCGATTCAGTCGCTCAGCCGAGTACTCCCGGACCTCCGGCCGCAGCGCGATTGGGAACTGCCGCACTGTGCCGAACTCTTGGACGACGTCGCCCCGTTGATGCAGCCAGGGCTGGGTGGCCGGTCGGCCGTCCGCTGTCACCGAGTCTGTTGTCATGGGGCCGATGCTCGTCCTGGCGCGGCCGGACGGCCTCCCCATGGCAGGTCCAACCACAGTCACCCGCTCGACCAGCCGGGTCCAGGCGGCGCGCTCGTAGCCAAGTCACATTGAGGTCCGGCAAGGGATCGGACTGGGGGCGATGGGTATGCATGCAGCGAAGGCGCAGGTCGCTGGCGAGCCGGATGCCGCCGCGATGATGCCGCACTGGCACCTCGTCGGACAACGGTGGCGTCCATTGCATGAACAACTGGCGGCGTTGCGCGATGCCGGAGTGTGGGCGGGTGCGACACGCGGTCGATCCGCCGGTTCGTGGGCTCGCGAGGACGATGACTGCTCGACGCCGCTGACGGTCGGCGTCGCGCAACTGGGCACGGACTTTGCTGCCGTCACGGCCAGTGGCCCGCTCGAGCCGCGGACCGTCCAGTACCTGGGCGGCCAGCTCCGCCTG
>JAOPVG010000097.1 GCA_025966255.1 Jatrophihabitans sp. | reverse complement strand
GGCACACGCGCTTCGCATCGTCGGTCTGCGCGACGCCCGGTCCGACCTCGCTGACCGGGAAGAACAGGTCGGGGTCGTGGTGCTGGCACGCGGCCTGCTCAAGCCACCCTGTGCGCAGGCCCGTTGCAGTGACATCCATCACGCTCATACAACGACGATCTCGTGAATCGGCCGAGTCGTCGTCCCGGCAGGCGGCCAACTCGCATACCGGGTAGCGGGAATTATGGCGCTAGCCCGCTAGTGTCCCGCACCGGAGATTCGCGCCATAAGTCGGTCGAGTGATTCGAGGAACTGGGCCGGCCGCGAGTGGTCACTTACACCTTGAATGGTCATCTATAAGTGGCCACTCGAAGCACAAATGACCACTCGCGGAAGGAGTACTAGGACCTAGGTTCTATTGCTGACTGCCCGAGCGGTGCCGGACGGTGAGCGGGACGGCAGCCGCGCCGTCCCCCGGAAGGAACCGTCCATGATCACAGCTCGTTCCCCGCTAGCTCGACGCAGCGCCGCAGCCTCTGTGGCGCTGTTCGCTGCCGTCCCCCTGGGCCTGTTCTTCGCTTCCCCAAGCGCGCAGGCCGCGAAATCGGATGCCTGCGCGGGCGGTGGCTTCACCGTCCTCGGCAAGAGCGCGGCCGCCGGCTTCACAGGCACGGTTGCCGCACCGGCCGGGCGGTTCACCGTCCAGGGCAAGTACACGCGCTTCGACGTCAGCCCAGCCGACTTCGCCGTGTACGACCAAGGCTTCACCGGCGCGGCGAACGCATCCGACATCACGGGCGGCCGGGCCACCCCGGTATTCGCCAGCAAGATTCCCGATCACCGTGGCCTGGTGCTGACGAGCGCCATCTCGCTGGAGCTCAAGGACACCAGCCTGGTCATCTCCCGTACTGGGCCCGGCCTGACCATGAAACTGCAGGCCAACGACTGTGCGCAGGGCGGCATCTTCCAGATGGAGGTGCAGCGCGCCGACCAGACCCGCACCCGGATCGTGCACCGGTTGGCCGCAGGCGTGTTCTACTTCGACAACGCGAACTTCCGGGCCAAGCTGGGTCAATTCCTCGGCGCCGACTGCCAGAACGCCCAGACCGGCCCGCCCAGCCAGTTCTGCGTCCAGGTCACGCCGCGGGTGAACATCGCCAACAACATCTCCAGCAAGTTCGTGCTGCGCGACAGCACCCAGGTCGCCACGCGCATCCGGCAGGCCGCCTGCGGCCCGGACTTCACGAACACGCTCGGGCTCGCGGACACGCGTGACCAGTGCGGCGGCATGGCGATCTTCGACGTCGCCAGCGGCGGACGACTGGGCATGGTCACCGGCGAGGACGGCACCGAGGTGGCCAACCCGCCCACCGTCTGCGTGAGCCAGTGCCAGGCCCAGAACCAGGTCCGCGGCAGGCTGGCCAACCTCGGCTTCCCCTTCCCCGTGCCGGTGGCCAGCCAGCTCACCCCGCGCGTGTCGACGGACGGGCTCACCGCGCCGCTCACCCCGTAGGTAGCAGATCTCGTTGCACTTCTGCGGCCATGACCGCAGAGGTGCAACAGGATCGCCGGTCGGGCCTAGTGTCCCGCACCGGAGATTCGCTTCTACGACTTACGGCGCGAACTTAGGGTGCACGACACTAGGTACCTTGGATCTGCGCTGCTCGCGCAAGTCGGGGGCCTGGGCGCCGGCCACCGACGTCCAGCCTCAGGGCAGGGCGTCGACCAACTCGGCGATCGAGCGGCGACGCCCGGTGTAGAACGGCACCTCCTCGCGGACGTGACGACGTGTCTCGGAACCCCGCAGGTGACGCATCAGGTCGACGATGCGGTGCAGTTCGTCCGCCTCGAAGGCGAGCATCCACTCGTAGTCGCCGAGCGCGAAGGAAGGGACGGTGTTGGCCCGCACGTCTGGGTACTCGCGCGCCATCTGCCCGTGCTCGGCCAGCAATGCGCGCCGCTCCGCATCGGGCAGCAGGTACCACTCGTACGAGCGCACGAACGGGTACACGCACACCCACGTCCGGACCTGCTCGTCGGCGAGAAAGGCGGGTATGTGGCTCTTGTTGAACTCAGCCGGCCGGTGCAGCGCCATGTTCGACCAGACGGGCTCGAGGTGCGCACCGAGGTGCGTGCGCCGGAAGCGCGAGTACGCCTCCTGCAGGCCTTCGGCGCTGCCGGCGTGCCACCACACCATGAGATCGGCGTCGGCCCGCAACACGGAGACGTCGTAGGTGCCGCGCACCGTGACGTCCTTCGTCGCGAGCTCCTCGACGAGGTCGGATACCTCGGCGACGAGCGGGGAGCGGTCGGTGTCACCGAGCGGGCGGGCGGCGCGGAACACCGACCACGCGGTATACCGGATGACGTCGTTGAGTTCGCGTGCTGACTTGCCATCGGCCATGGGTTCATTCTCCTCGTTCGGGCAGCGATGCGACGACCCGGGCCACCGCCGCATACGCGCTGCCGATGCAGGCCGGTACGCCGACACCGTCGAACGCTGCCCCGCACACCGCGAGTCCGGGCACCGCCGCCACCGCGGCCCGCACCCGCCCGATGCGCTCCAGGTGTCCGACCGCGTACTGCGGCAGTCCCCC
>JAOPVG010000053.1 GCA_025966255.1 Jatrophihabitans sp. | reverse complement strand
CCGGCTTCGGCGAGACGCGGCCCGGCCTGACCATCCCCGGGAAGATCGAGAAGATGGGCTACAAGGGCGTCGAGACCACCGAGATGATCCTCGACGACGTGCGGGTGGCCGCCGACGCCGTGCTCGGTGGCGAGCAGGGTCGCGGTCGCGGCTTCTATCAGATGATGGACGGCGTCGAGGTCGGTCGCGTCAACGTCGCGGCGCGGGCCTGCGGCATCTCCATCCGCGCCTTCGAGCTGGCCGTCGCCTACGCGCAGCAGCGCAAGACGTTCGGCAAGGCGATCGCCCACCACCAGGGCATCGCGTTCAAGCTCGCCGAGATGGCCACCAAGGTCGAGGCGGCCCACTTGCTCATGGTCAACGCGGCCCGGCTGAAGGACGCCGGCGAACGCAATGACGTCGAGGCCGGTATGGCCAAGCTGCTCGCGTCCGAATACTGCTCCGAGGTCACCCAGGACTCGTTCCGCATCCACGGCGGCTACGGCTACTCCAAGGAGTACGAGATCGAGCGCCTCATGCGCGAAGCACCGTTCCTGCTCATCGGCGAGGGCACGTCGGAGATCCAGAAGACGATCATCAGCCGCGGCCTGCTCAAGGAGTACAAAGCGGCGCAGTGAACCTGGACGTCGTCACCAGGTCTCGGTTACCTTCGACAGCCCCCGCGGCCGATCGGGGTTTCCACCGCGATCGAGGGCGAGCCGCCAGGCCAGCTGCTGCAGCGGAATGATCTCGAGCAGCGGCAGCAGATCCTCGGCGACGCCGTCGGTGGCGACGGGCAGACCGCCCACCGAACCGACGCACAGCACGTCGGCCCCCACCGCACGGATGCGGTCGACCACCGGTCCCATCGCGGTACCAGCGCGACCCGGTGTGGCGATGGCGATCACAGGCACCTGCGGGCCGATCATCGCCAGGGGACCGTGCAGCAGATCGGCGCCGGAGAATGCCTGCGCCGACAGGTAGCCGGTCTCCATCAGCTTGAGCGCGGCCTCCCGAGCAGTGGGGTAGGAATACCCCCGCCCGGTGGTCACCAGCCGATCGGCGTAGCGGTAGCGATCGGCCGCCGCGTACGCGTGCGCGGCGGAGTCCAAGGTTCGGGCGCCCGCCTCGGGCAGCCCAGTCGGTACCTCGCCCCGGATGAGCAGGGCCAGGGCCAGCAACTCGGCCGTATAGCTCTTGGTCGCGGCCACTGCGAGTTCCGCGCCGGCGTGGACGTAGACCGAGTGCTCGGCCGCGGTGGCCAGCGCCGACTCGGGGTTGTTGGTCACCGCCACAGTGAGCGCCCCGCACGAACGCGCGGCGGTCATCGAATCGACCAGATCGGGTGAGCCGCCCGACTGACTGACCGCCACGAACAGCACGTCGGACAGTTGCGGGCGCGACCCGTACAGCGTGAGCGTGGACGGCGACACGAGCCCGGCCGGCAGCCCGAGCCGCACCTCGACCAGATACTTGGCGTAGAGCGCCGCGTGGTCGCTCGTACCCCGTGCGGCGATCAGGACGAACCGCGGCGCCCGGACGAACACGGCCGCGCGGACGGCCGCGATGTCGGCGCTGCCTTCCGCGATCAGCCGCTCCCACACCTGCGGTTGTTCGGCGATCTCGCGCGCCATCAACTCGCCGGGCGCAATGTCCGGCGGGGTGGTCACCGGGCTCAGCCCAAGCGCTCGCCGGTCTCGGGGTGGAAGGCGTGTTCCTCGCTCTCGCGCACCGACAGCAGCAGGTTCTCGCCGATGCGCGGCGGGACGCGTCCGTCGAAGCGAGCCACGAAGTGCTTGTCACCGTCGGCCTCGCCCTCGAGCTTGCCGTAGACGTAGGCGTCCGCTCCGAGCTCCTCGACGAGCATCACCTCGAGCGAGAGCCCGTCCTTCGCCGCCGGATCGACCGACAGCGACTCCGGCCGCACGCCGAGCGTGATGGTCGAGAGGCCGGCGTGCTCGATCGCGGCGAGGGTGCTTTTCTTCAGCGGCAGGTCGATGTTGCCCAGGTGAACCCCGCCGGGCACGATCGGCACCGTGCGCAGGTTCATGGCCGGCGACCCGATGAACCCGGCCACGAAGGCGTTGGCCGGCACGTCGTAGAGGTTGCGCGGGGTGTCGACCTGCTGCAGCTTGCCGTCCTTGAGCACCGCGACACGGTGTCCCATGGTCATTGCCTCGACCTGGTCGTGGGTGACGTAGATGGTGGTAGTGCCGAGACGGGCCTGCAGCGCGGCGATGTTGGCGCGGGTCTCCACCCGCAGCTTGGCGTCGAGGTTCGACAGTGGCTCGTCCATCAGGAACACGCTGGGCTCGCGGACGATCGCGCGGCCCATCGCAACGCGCTGCCGCTGGCCGCCCGAGAGCGCCTTGGGCTTGCGCTCGAGGTAGGGCTCGAGGTCGAGCAGCCTGGCCGCCTCGCGCACCTTGGCCATCCGCTCTTCCTTGCTGATGCCCTTGAGCTTGAGCGCGAAACCCATGTTCTCGGCGACGCTCATGTGCGGGTACAGGGCGTAGTTCTGGAACACCATGGCGATGTCGCGTTCCTTCGGTGGCATCCGCGACACGTCGTTGCCGGCGATGCGGATCTCACCGCTGTAGACATCTTCGAGCCCGGCGATCATGCGCAGGGCGGTGGATTTGCCAGAGCCGGACGGGCCCACCAGCACCATGAACTCGCCGTCCTTGACGTCGAGATTCAGGGTGTCCACTGCAGGGACAGGATTGCCGGGGTAGACACACGACGCTTGGACAAAGCTGACGTCGGCCATAGGGATCTCCCTTGTCGGTGTGTAGGGACCGCGCCGGGTACGGGTGCCACTCAGGCGCTTGGCTGGGCGCCGTCGGAACACCTCACGGATTTCCGGACAGCCCACGTGGTTCTGCCCCACCGAATAAAAGGCAGCGTCGGCCGACCGGCATAGCGGTCGAACACCCGTCATTTCACACGGCGAACCGCGCCCCGTCAACGTCCGGCTCGCGGCGCGCCCACAAACCGGGCTGCGGTGCGGTCCCGCGGTTCCGCGTTCATCGGCAGCCGCCGCGGTCGGTGCCTGACCCGGACTACGGACGCTCCGCCGGCACGGCGCTGCGGATCTCGGTCACGTGATCCGGTAGAACGACGGGGTGGCTCCCCCCGCTGACCTCGTCCCCGTGCTCGAGATCGGCGGTACCCACGTCAGTGCCGCACTGGTCGATCCGGCCGGCTGGTCGGTGCAATCAGCGACGCGGCTGCACCTCGACGCCGACGCTGATGCCGAGAGCGTGCTGGCGCGATTCTTCCAGGCCGCCGCCCGGGTCGACGCGCATCCAGGGGCGACGTGGGGCGTGGCGATGCCGGATCCGTTCGACTACGAGCGCGGCCTGGCTCTGTTCGAGGGCGTGGGCAAGTTCGCATCCCTTCGCGGCGTGGACGTGGGCACCGCGTTGCGGCGAGGCATCAGGCCGCATCCCGGAGACGTGCGCTTCCTCAACGACGCGGACGCCTTCCTGCTGGGCGAGTGGGCGTGCGGGTCCGCCCGCGGAGCCGCCCGGTGCGCCGGAATCACGCTGGGTACCGGCGTCGGGTCCGGCTGGCTCGTGGGCGGGGTGGTCACCGACCCCGGCTACCCGCCGGGCGGCCGGATCCACCGCATCTCGCTCTCCGGCCGGCCCCTCGAGGACTTCATGTCCCGCCGCGCCATTCGCCGGGCGTTCGCCGCGGCGGGTGGGGACGCATCCCTCGACGTGCGCGAGATCGCCGACCTGGCCCGCAGCGGGGACCGCACGGCCCGGCACGTCCTCGACACCGCGTTCGTGACGCTGGGTCGGGTCGTCGGGTCGTGCCTGTCCGGCTTCCGCGCCGACGTGCTGGTGATCGGCGGGTCGATGGCCGCGTCGTGGGATCTGTTCGAACGCGCGTTCCGGGCTGGGGCGGAGGGTTCGGGCCTGCCGGTGATCCGGGTGGCCGCCGACTCCGAACGGGC
>JAOPVG010000045.1 GCA_025966255.1 Jatrophihabitans sp. | reverse complement strand
ACATCGGGCTGATCCGGGCGGGTGCGCCGGTCGTCTCCTGCACGACGGACCGGAGCAGTGCCACGAGCGGCTCGTCGGGATCGATGTAGTAGCCGTGGGCGCGGAACCCGTGCCAGCGCAGCCCGGGCGGATGCTCGCTCAGCCAGGGGTCGGCCTGGCTCGCCGCCTCCAACCGACGCGTGACGAATTCTTGCGCCCGCGCGACCGACCAGTCGAGCGGGAAGGAGAGCCGGAATCCGACCCGGCATTCGAGGGGAACGTTCGAGGGCCAGTCGCCACCGGCGATCGTGCCCACGTTCAACGTCAGCGGCCGCTGGTACGCGTCGTAGGCGGGGTGCGTGAACTCATCGTTGAGCTCATCGGGCATCGATCGCAGCCTGGCTATCACGTCCTGGGCGACGTCGATCGCGTTCACCGAGGCGCCGGCGAGACCCACGTAGGCCGGCTTGCCGGTGACCGTCACCTCGAACCACAGCACGCCGGGATTGGCGATCTGGATGTCCTCGCCGCTGACTTCGGGGATGATCGCCGCGTCGACGCGCGGTCCGCGGACGCGAGCGGCCAGCGTGCCGTTCCCGCTGCACTCCTCCTCGATGACCGACTCGAACACGACGTCGCCGCGCAGTGCGCCATAGGTGTTCCTGATCGCGTGTATCGCGTACAGGCCGGCCACGAGCCCGCCCTTCATGTCGAGCGTGCCCCGGCCGTACATGCGGTTGTGGGCAACCGTCGCGCCCCACGGATCGTGGCGCCATTGACCGAGCGGTTCGGGGCTCACCACATCGATGTGACCGGAGATCGCAACGGACCGGCCGCCGCCGGTTCCGGCCAGGACGGCTGTGACGTTCGGCCGGGCCAACTCTCCGCCGTCGACCCCTGCGTACGCCGGATTGCCGGCGAGCAAAGCGGGCTGCACGTCCCACAGGTCGACGTCGAGCCCGGCCGATCCCGCGAGGGCCGCGACCTGCTCCTGGGCCGCGGTCTCCCCGCCGACCAGGCTGGGGATCCGGACGACATCGGCCAGCGCCTGGCGGTAGGTCGGCCACAGTGCCTCCAAGCTCGCCTCGAGCTCGGTGGTGTCGGTGGCATTCGACGCAGTCACGCGATCGGTCTCCTTCGGTGGGTGTTCCTCATCCGAGGGTCAGTCCCCCGTCGATGGCCAGTACCTGTCCGGTCACGAAGCTCGACGCATCGACGTCGAGGAAGAATCGGACCGCAGCGGTCAAGTCGTCGAGTGTGGCGAGGCGCCCCATCGGTATTCGCCCGACGACCTGATCGTGCATCCCGGGCTGATCGAGCGTCTGCCGGCCGAGTTCGGTGTCGACGAAGGTCGGCGCAATCGCATTGACGCGGACCCCGCGCGCGGCCCATTCGAGAGCGAGCACCTTCGTGACCATCGCGAGGCCGGCCTTGCTCGCCCCGTACGCCGCGCGGTCGGCCACGGCGATCACGCCCGCCGCCGAAGCGACGTTGACGATCGACCCGCTGCCCCGCTCGGTCATGTAACGCCCCACGGCCTGCGCGCAGAAGAACGCACCCTTCAGGTTCGTGTCCAACACGTCGTCCCAATCGGCTTCTGAGACCGTCAACGCTGAAGCCAGTCGCTGCACGCCGGCGTTGTTCACCAGTGCATGAATCGGGCCGAAGGTGTCCTCGATGCGGTCGACGGCCGCAATGACGTCGACCGGGCGGCGGACGTCGGCCGGGATGGCGATCCCGCGCACCCCGATGTCCTCAACCGCGTCGATGGTCCCCGCGAGCGAACTGGCCGACCGGCCGAGCGCGGCGATGTCCCAGCCGTCGTGGGCGAGCGCGGTCGCGACCGCGTGCCCGATGCCGCGCCCGGCTCCGGTCACGAGCGCAACCTTGGCGTCGTCGCTCATCGGTGAGGCTCGCCGCCGCTGGGTCCGACGGTGGCCGGACGAACGGCTCCTACTGCGTCCTGCATGTCGCTCCCGTGATCGAGAAATGACGGCGCCGGCCACTGACAGCCGAGGTAAACCTACGTTAGTGTGCATAGGTAGTCCAACGAGCTCGGCGGGCGGTCGCCCCGCCCGCAGCCGCCCGGCAAAACCCGTCACTCGCACCGGAGGCTCGCTGCCCATGCCCACCGCCACGGCTCAGCATCTGATCGACGGGCACGAGGTTCCGTCGCGGTCCGGCGCGACCTTCGAATCGCTCGATCCGGCCACCGGCGCACCGCTCGGCACGGTGTCCTTCGGCGATGAGTCCGACGTCGATCGGGCCGTACGCTCGGCCGCCACCGCATTCGACGACGGGCGCTGGCACCACCTGGCGCCGGCCGAACGGGCCCGCCGGATGCGCCGCGTCGCCACGTTGCTGGATGACAACGCCGAGCGCCTCGCCGAGCTCGAGGCCCGCGACAGCGGCGCACCGCTCACGAAGACACGGGGTGACGTGGGCGCCGCGGCGGGCCTGTTCAACTACTTCGCGCAACTGCCCGAGCACGTGTCCGGCCGCACCTACGCCACCGAGCCCGGATATTTCATCTACTCCACCCGCACGCCCTACGGGGTCGTCGGGGCCATCGCGCCGTGGAACTTCCCGCTGCTGCTAGCGGGATGGAAGACCGCACCGGCCCTCGCCGTCGGCAATTCGGTCGTCCTCAAGATGGCCGAACAGACCCCGCTGAGCACGAGCGAGTTCGGCCGGATCTGCCTCGAGGCCGGCATCCCGCCGGGCGTGATCAACATCGTGCACGGGGACGGTCCGACCACCGGCGCCGCGCTGGTGCGACACCCGCACGTCCGCAAGATCACCTTCACCGGCAGCACCGACGTCGGGCGACAGATCCTGCGTGACGCGGCGCAGGAGATCAAGAGCGTCCATCTCGAACTCGGCGGGAAGTCGCCGAACATCGTGTTCGCCGACGCCGACCTCGGGCAGGCCGTGGACGGCTCCCTGTTCACGACCTTCTTCAACAGCGGTCAGGTGTGCACGAGCGGGTCCCGCATTCTTGTGGACGAACGCGTGGCCGACGAGTTCTGCCAAGCCTTCGTCGAGCGCGCCGCGAAACTGGTGGTCGGAAATCCGCTCGACCCCGCGACCCAATTGGGACCGCTCGTCTCTCGCGCGCAACAGGAGCGCGTCACCGGCTACATCAACAGCTGGCGCGAGGAGGGCGCGACCGTGCTGCTCGGCAGCGCGAACTCGACGCCGGCCGGCACCGAGGGCGGGTACTTCGTCGCCCCGACCGTGTTCGGTGCGGTCACCCCAGACATGCGCATCGCCCGGGAGGAGATCTTCGGGCCGGTCGCCACGGTGATCCCGTTCTCCGACGAGCAGCAGGCGGTCAAGCTCGCCAACGACGTCGAGTACGGGCTGGCCGCCACCGTGTGGACGCAGGACCTCGGCCGGGCGATGCGCATGTCGGAGCAGCTGGAGGCCGGGATCATCTGGACGAACTGCCCGAACCACGGGCAGTGGAACGTCCCCTACGAAGGCCACAAGCTCAGCGGCCTGGGCGAGGACAAGGGCCTCGAGTCGATCGACACCTTCACCCAGCTGAAGACCCACCATGTGAACTTCGGCGGCCATCGATCCAGGTGGGCGTGAGCGGCGTGCCCGGTCGGACGGGATCGGCGGACGCGTGATGACGAACAGCGCGGTGCAGGAAAGCCCCGGCCTACTGGCCGAAGTCGATGAGGCCGTGAGCTCGGCGCTCGCGTGGCTTCAGGACCAGCTCGCCACCCGCGGTTCGCGCGACGACGTCATCGCACACCTGTATCGGGTCCCGTACGCGCTCGCTCTCGGCGGCCGACGCGTCGACGCCGCCCGCCTGTTGTCGTGGATGGAGCGGGAGGTCCTCGATTCCGACGGCGATCTGCAGCCCGGCCCGATGCGCACCGCCTTCGCGACGAAGTGGGCGTCCTACCCGCTCGCGATCATCGCGCAGGCCGCCTGGCACCTCGAGCGCTACGCGACGGCCGCCGCCCTGCTCCGGACGCTGACCCGCTTCCAGGACGTCGAGTCGGGTGGTGCGTACGCGCAGCGACCCGAACTGCGTACCTCGCGTCGGCAGGATCTCTTTCCCACTGCGCAGCTCGGTATGACGGCGCTGACGGTCGGAGACGATGCCGCCGCCGATGGCGCCTTTCGGTGGATCGCAAATCTCTACGAGGTGCAGCCGGAGCTGCCGGGCACGCTGTATACGGCAACCGACGGTGTCGAGCTGATCGTCGATCCGGACGCGGTGGCCGCTGACAGCTTCGGGCTGCGGACGCGCTTCGACTCCCCGCGCCAGGCGTTCTACAACCCGGGCATCGCAGCGGCGTTTCTGGCCCGATTCAGCGCCCGGCGGGGTTCGACGCGAGCGCGCGAGCTCGCCGATTCCTATCTTGCATTGACCGTCGACGGCGATCCGCTGCAGTTCGACTACACGGACTCGGTGCAGGTCTGCAAGTTCGCGTGGGGCGCGGCCAGCTTGCTCGACCTGGATCCCCGGGGCGGCTACCGCCGGCACGTGGAACGAATGGCGCGCTGGTTCCTGAACGCCCAGCACGCCGACGGGCATTGGCAGAACTCCGCGTTCCTGCTCCCCGACGGTCCGACCGTCGGATCGAACATCGAAGTGACGGCGGAATTC
>JAOPVG010000001.1 GCA_025966255.1 Jatrophihabitans sp. | reverse complement strand
AACCGCAGCGCCCTAATGGTTCAGTGCTCACCGCACGAAACGGGGCACGGCATCCCAGCAGCCATCACGCCTCCTCGTTCACCGACAGGGACACGATCTAGATCTAGACCTCGACGGCCAGGCTTCAGCAGTGTTCACCCATCGGCGGACTTGGACACCACTCTGACCCAAGACCAGGCGGTGTGGCCCCATTAGGCTGCAACGCGTGCGGAGCGCTGCCGATGTCTTCCTCGCGATCGTCGCGCCCGTCCTCGCCGGCGGCCGCTAGCCAGCCGTGCACATCGTCGAACTGAGCGACCCGGCTGATCCGCGCCTCGACGACTTCCGCGACCTCATGGACGCCGACGTCCGCCCCGAGCGCCGCGGCATCGTCATCGCCGAGGGCGTCAACGTGGTCGAGCGGCTCGCGCTGTCGCCGTACCGGGTGCGCGCCGTGGTCGGCGTCCCGGCCCGCATCGACGCACTGCGTCCGGTCCTGGACGCGCTGGACGTCCCCGTATTTGTCGTCGACAAATGGGTGCTCTCGACGGTCGTCGGCTTCCGGGTGACGCGCGGCGTGCTGGCGTCGGCCGATCGTCCGCCGCCTCTTGCCGCGGCCGACGTGCTGCACCTGGCGACGAAGGTCGCGGTGCTCGAGGCGCTGAACGACTTCGAGAACCTCGGTGCCCTGTTCCGCAACGCCGCCGCCTTCGGGGTCGACGCCGTGCTGTTGGACGCACGCTGCGCCGACCCCCTCTATCGGCGCAGCGTGCGGGTCTCGATGGGCCACGTGCTGCGGGTGCCCTTCGCGGTGCTGCCGGGCGAGTGGCCGGCGTCGTTGGGGTTGTTGCGGGAGCAGGGCTTCGACTTGCTCGCCCTGACGCCGAATGGTTCGACGACGCTGCGCGACGTCGACCGGCCGGATCGGTGGGCCGTGCTGCTCGGTGCCGAGGGGCCGGGGTTGAGTCCGCAGGCGATGGACCTCGCCGACGTCCGACTTCGAATCCCGATGGAGTCGGGCGTGGACTCCCTCAACGTTGCCACCGCCGCAGCGATCGCGTTCGCCCACTTGAGCTGATGACACCCAGAGCTGATGACACACAGCGCCGGCTGAGGACGGACGACGGCTGCGGCCCTCCGAAGAGTGCCGCAGCCGTTGCGATGTCCAGGTGAGCTGGATCAGACGGTTCCGGTGGCCTTGATGATGGCCGTGCCGACCTTGACCTTGGCCGCCTCGAGGGCCTTGGTCCCGAACACGCTGTCGAGCGTCTTCGCGGCGGTCGGGTTCAGGTACACGGTCGTGCCGGAAAGAGTGGCCACACCCGCGCTGCTGATCGTCGGGGTCTTCAGGGTGTTGCCGTCGAGGTCGAAGAGGCGCACGTCCTGCAGCACCTTGCCCCCGGCGGTCACCTGACCGGTCAGATTCGAGTCGTTGCCCGGGTGGACCACGAAGTTCTCGAGCTTCACGACCGTCGAGCCGGCGGTGAGCGAGAGGCCGCTGCCGTCGTGGTTGATCACGCCCTGCACGTAAGGGGTGATATCACCCTTCTTATAGATCGTGGCATTGCCGCCAGTGATCGGGAAGGACAGGTCAGCGCCGTTGAGCTTTGCGCCGCCGATGAGACCCGGTGTGAGCTTGAGCGTGGTCAGCGCCTTGAGGAAGCCCGCGTCGAGCACGACGGTGGTGGACTGTCCGGAGAGCGTCTTGAACGCTCCGACCGGTTTCGGGTTGCTCTTGCTGCTACTGCAGGCAGCCATCGTGGCTGCGAGGCCGACGGCCGTCACGGCCACCAAAACCTTATTGATCGCGCGCATGGATCCTCCTGAGTGGGTGTCCGGTCAGAAGGAAGTTCGTGGCGCACCCCGGCTTGGGTTCCGAATGGAATGAAGTCTTTTCCGGATCTGGCCGGCGGCCCGGTCGACGCGGACCTATACCAGCGAATCGCGCCAGGACTCGTGCAGTTCGGCGAAGTGCCCCGACCCGGACGCGACCAGGGTGTCCGGTGCGCCGTCCTCGATCACCCGTCCATCGGCCAGCACGAGCACGCGGTCGGCGATCTCGACAGTGGACAGGCGGTGGGCGATGATCAGCGCCGTCCGCTCGGCGAGCACAGTGCGCAGCGCATGCTGCACGGCCCGCTCGGTCGGCACATCGAGCGAGGACGTGGCTTCGTCGAGGATCAGCACGGCCGGGTCGGCAAGGAACGCGCGCGCGAACGCCACCAGCTGGCGCTGCCCGGCGGACAGCCGCCCCCCGCGCTTGCGCACGTCGGTGTCATAGCCCTCGGGCAGCGCGTCGATGAAGCCGTGCGCGCCGACCGCCGTGGCCGCTGCGACGATCTGCTCCCGCGTCGAGCCCAGGCGGCCGAAGCCGATGTTGTCGGCCACCGATCCGGAGAACAGGAAGCCGTCCTGGGTGATCATCACTACGGCGTCGCGCAGCTGGTTGTCGGCGACGTCGCGCAGGTCGACGCCGTCGAGGCGCACGGCACCAGCGGTCGGGTCGTAGAAGCGCGAGATCAACTTCGCGATCGTGGTCTTGCCGGCCCCGGTGGCACCCACCAGGGCAACGGTCTGCCCGGCGGGGATGTCGATGCTCACCTCGGGCAGCACCGGACGGTCGGCGCGGTAGGCGAAGTGCACCGCGTCCAGCACGACGCCGCCGCGGACCGGGCTGGGCAGCGGCACGGGCGTCTCGGCCTCGGGCACGCCGGGCCGTTCGGCCAGCACGGCGGCGATCTTCTGCAGCGCCGCTGTGGCCGACTGCAGCGAGTTGTAGAAAACGCCGACGTCCTGCATGGGGTCGTAGAACTGGCGCAGGTAGAGCAGGAACGACGTCAGCACGCCGAGCTCGAGCCCGCCGCTGGAGACGCGGAAGCCACCGACCAACAGCACACCGACCGTCGCCACATTGCCGATCAGCGCGGTGCCCGGGATGAACCAGGCCTGCAAGGTGAACGTCTCGCGGTTGGCCTCGCGGTACTTGTCGTTGAGCCCGGCGAAGATCGCGTCGTTGCGCTTTTCGCGACGGAATGCCTGCACGGCCCGAATGCCGTTGAACGTCTCGACGATGTTGACGATCATCGTCGCGACCGTCTCGCGGGTGCGGGTGAACGCGAGCGCCGCGCGCGGCGAGAACCAGCGGTACAACAGCCACAGCGGGATCAGCGACGCGAGCGCGATCAGGGCGAGCGGCACGTCGAGCACGATGAGCAGCACGGCGATCGCCATGCTGTTGAACAGCGCGGTGAGTAGCCCGTCCAAGCCGCTGTCGAGCAGCTCGGTGAGCGTGTCGACATCGGAGGTCATCCGGGAGATCACCCGCCCGGACGTGAACCGCTCGTGGAACGCGACCGACAGCGTCTGGATGTGGTCGAACCCGCGGCGCCGCAGGTCGTACAGCACCGCCTGCCCGATCACCCCGCTGCGCAGCACGAACACCGCCCGCAGCCAGCCGGACAGCACCGCGCACCCGACGAGCACGCTGCCGACCACAATCAGCGAGGTGTAGTCGCCGCGCATCGCGTCGGGCAGCGAGTTGTCGATCGCGACGCCCACCAGCCACGGCGCGGCCATCGTGGCGGACACCTGGGCGAGGACGATCAACAGCACGCCGATGATGGACCGGCGGTACGGGCGCAGCAGCTCGCCGAGCAGTTGCCGGCCGTCCGAGGTCAGCGCGATTCCCTGTGCCTGCGCCTCATCCTCCTTCGCCTGCGCGTTCGCCTGCGCCTCCTGGCTCAGCTGTCCCTGCCAGCCGGTTGGCTCGGAGGCGTTCTCGACGATGTCGGTCATGACCCCACCCCCTCGAGTTCCGACGATTGGCTGAGCAGGTTGCGATA
>JAOPVG010000608.1 GCA_025966255.1 Jatrophihabitans sp. | reverse complement strand
GCACGATAAACAAGCAACTCGACCGCGGGCGGAACCTGCTCTTCACGCCCGGCGTGTACAACATCGACCGGACGATCACGGTCAAGCACCCGGACACCGTGGTCCTGGGGCTCGGCCTGGCCACGCTGACCGCCGCGAACGGCGCAGTGCCGATGACCGTCGCCGATGTGCCCGGTGTCGACCTCGCCGGCCTGATCTTCGACGCCGGCCCGGTGAAGTCGCCGATGCTGCTACAGATCGGGACGCGCCGCGACGAGCATGCAGGCGACCACAACCAGCACCGCAGCCCCAACGACCCGACTGCGCTGCAGGACGTGTTCTTCCGGATCGCGGGCCCGCATGCGGGCAAGGCGACGGTGAGCCTGGTGGTCAACAGCGACGACGTGATCCTCGACGACATCTGGGCGTGGCGGGCCGACCACGGCACCGGGGTGGGCTGGACCGAGAACACCGCCGACACCGGCGTCGTCGTCAATGGTGACGACGTGACCGCTACCGGTCTGTTCGTCGAGCACTACCAGAAGTTCCAGGTGATCTGGAACGGCGAGCGCGGCACCGATGTCTTCTTCCAGAGCGAGATGCCCTACGACGTACCCAGCCAGGCGGCGTGGAACTCGAGCCCGACGACCGAGGGCTACGCCGCGGTCAAGGTGTCACCGCGGGTGCGGACGTTCACCGGCTACGGGATGGGGACCTACACCTTCTTCAACCAGGGGCTGGACATCTTCGCCGACCATGCCTACGAGGTGCCGGTGCGCCCGGGCGTCCAGCTGCATGATCTGCTGACGATCTTCCTCGACGCCACTCACGGGTCGGGCGGAATCCGGCATGTCGTCAACGACACCGGCGGCTCGTCGACCATCGCGAATCCGGACGCCCCGGTGACGGTGACCGACTACCCGTAGCTTCGCTGATGGCTCTGGTCAGGCCGGAGCCACGGTAGGTATCAGTCGGGATAGGTTGTGGCGGTGGACGGGGACCCAGGGCAGGAGCCGGACTACCGGATGAGCCTGGCAGCCGAACGCACCTACCTCGCCTACCTGCGAACGGGTCTGGCGTTGCTGGCGGCGGGTGTGGCAGTTGTCGGAGCACTGCCCGATGCCGCAGGACTATGGCTTCGTCGCGGCGTGGGACTCCTGCTGGTCATCATCGGGGGCGCGCTGTTGGCTTCGGCGCGACAGCGCTGGACGGCGGTCGACCGGGCGATGCGCCGAGGCGAGCCGTTACCCCAGGCAAGGGTGACCGGCTACCTCGGATGGGTTCTCGCGCTGGTCGCGATTGCCGCCGCTGTCCTGTTGTTCGTCGTCTGATCGAACCCCACTTGCCGCCTCCGCACTCCTCGTGGCCGCAGGTCAGCTCGCGAGCTCGGCCAGCTCGAGACGCTCACCGAGGCCGGTGGCGAGGTCGCTCAGCGTCTGGTGTGCCCACACGAAGTTGTGATCAAGGCTGACCGACAGGCTGGTTTCCAGCCGGGTGCGCAGCTCCACCGACAGCAGCGAGTCGAATCCGAGCGAGCGCAGGGGGGTCTGCGGATCGATGTTGGAGCTGCCGAGGCGGAGCACGGTGCGGATGTGCTCGCCGATGTGTCGCTCGAGCACGAGCCGGCGGGGCAGACCGGCCTCGGAGGCCTGCAGCTCGCTGCGGATGTCGGTGCCGGCCGGCTCCTGCGGGCTGCTCAGCAGGTCGGCGAAGAACGGGGCGTGCCGACCCGAGACCGGAATCCAGCTCTCCGGCTCGCCGGGAATCACGCCAGTCCGCGTGCGCCGGTGCAGCAGCAGGTCGGACAGCGCCCGCAAGCCGCTGTCGGTGCTGATCGTCCGGTACCCGCGCTCGGCGAAGTCGGTTGCCTGCCCGATCTCGCCCCACGCACCCCAGTTCACCGCGAGGGTGGGTCGTCCCTGCGCGCTGCGCCACTGCGCGAAGCCGTCCAGCCACGCGTTGGCCGCCGCGTACACACCCTGCCCGGCGTTGCCCAGCAGCGCCGCCATCGACGAGTACACGACCAGCCAGTCGACATGCTGGTCGGCGAGCGCCTCGTGCAGCTGCCACGCCCCGGCCACCTTCGGACGCCAGACCGCGTCGAGCTGCTGCTGGGTGATGTTGGTGCCCACGGCGTCGGCGAGCACCATCGCTGAGTGCACGACTCCGTGCAGCGCACGACCGTCGCGTGTCGCCAGTTCGACGAGTCGCCGCGCCATGCCGGGGTCGGCGATGTCACCGAGTTCGACGACGACGTCCACCTCGCGTGCGCGGAGCTCGTCGAGGGCGGCTTGGGTCTCGGGTGAGGGCGCGCTGCGTCCGTTGAGCACCAAGCGGGTCGCGCCGTTGTCGGCCAGCCAGCGCGCGGTCTCCAGGCCGACACCTCGCAGGCCACCGGTGATGAGGTACGCCCCGTCGGGCCGCACCGGCGAGGCGTCCCTGATCCGCGCCGTCGTCCGACCGCTCTGCGGGATCGTCACCACCAGCTTGCCGATGTGCTGGGCACCAGCCATCACGCGGAAGGCGTCGCTGACCTCGTGCAGCTCGAACGCCCGGCTGGGCAGCGCGCGCAGCTGCCCGGTGCGGAACCGCCCGACGACCTCGTCCAGCATGCGCCCGAACAGCTCGGGTCGCTCCTGCTGCACCTCGATCAGGTTGACGGTGCTGAACGTGATGTTGTGCTGCAGCGGCGCCATGCCGAGCGCGGCGTCGGCGAGGATGTCGCGGACGCCCAGCTCGATGAACCGGCCGAACGGCCGCAACGTCCGCAGACCGGCGCGGATGGCCGGGCCCGACAGCGAGTTCAGCACGACGTCGACCCCCGCACCGTCGGTGGCCGTCAGGGTCTGCTCGACGAAGTCCAATGAGCGCGAGTCCATAACGTGCTCAATGCCCATCCCGCGCAGGTACGCCCGCTTCTCGGCGCTGCCGGCGGTGGCGAACACCTCCGCGCCGAGCGCCCGGGCGATCGCGATCGCCGCCAGGCCGGTGCCGCCGGCGGCGGAGTGGATCAGCACCTTGTCGCCGGCGGACACGCGCGCCAGATGCGCAAGCGCGTACCACGCGGTGACGAAGACGACCGGCACGCCGGCCATCGCCACCGGGTCCAGCTCCGGCGGGATGGCCCGCGCGTGCGCGGCCGGCATGGTCACGAAGCTGCCGAAGGCCCCGCCTTCCAAGTCCATCGTCAGCACCTTGTCCCCCGGGCTCAGCGTGGTGACGTCCGCACCGACGGCGATCACGTCGCCGGTGCACTCGAAGCCGATGCGATAGCGGGCCGCGGCCTCGGTCGCCAGCATGCCCATGGCGGTCAGCACGTCCCGGAAGTTCAGCCCGGCGGCCCGGACCCGGACGGTGATCTCGTCCCGGCCTGGGGCGCGCACCGGGCAGTGCTCGAGCTGCAATCGATCGAGATCGCCGAACTGGCCGGCCATCAGCCGGAGTCCGTCCTGGCCGTAGGTCACTTGCCGGGTGGACGCGCTGCTGCGCTCGGCCGCGCTCAGCGGCTGATAGGTCAGCCGCGCCACCCGCCGCTGGCCGCCGTGCAGGCGGACCTCGTCGTCCATGGCGTTGCCGAGCAGTTCCTCGACGACAAGGTCGGAGTCGAACGCGTCGACGTCGACGAGGGTCAGCCGCAGCGACCGCTGCTCGAGGGCGAGCACTCGGACCACCCCGCGCAGCCCGGCGCCGGCGAGTCCGGTCGGCTCCCCCGTCGTGACCGAGTGCGCGCTGCGGCTGAGCACGTACAACCGCGGCGGGTCCGGATAGGACGCGACAAGCACGTGCGCGAGCGCGAGCAGCCGCGTCGTCCACGCCATGCCCGCCTGCGGGGAGTCGGCCCGGTCGGCGTCCGCGACCAGCACCACCCCGCCCGGCCGGGACGCCTCGAGCTGCCGCGTGAAGAAGGTGCGCAGCTCGTCCAGCCCGGTGAGCTGCGCAGGGAAGGCTGCGATATCCGCCGCCCGTCCGGCCCGGGTGAGCCGGGCGGCCGTCGCCGATGAGGCGGAGTCCTCCAGGCCGCACACCAACCAGCGGTCGCGCCCGTTCACCGGCGGGCCGAGCCGCTCGGTGACCGGCCAGCGCGGCTCGAGGAACCACTGGTCGACCGCGACGGCGGTCTCGTCGATCTGCACGCGCAGCCGCACGCCCGACACCTGCACGACAACCTGCCCGTCGTCGGCGAAGATCTCCAGGTCGCCGAGCACGGTCTCGCCGTCATGCTCGCGGATGCGGGCCCGCCCGAAGCAGGCGTCCGCGGCATCGGCCAGCACCCGCAGTTCACCGATCGCGATCGGCAGCACCAGTCGGTCGGCCGGTCCGGGAACGAGGATCGCGAACAACTGCAGGCACGAATCGAGCAGTACCGGGTGCACGGCCAGCGCGGTCGCGGCCGCGACGCCGGCCGGCAGCTCGATGCGCGCGAAGGCGCTTCGCCGGTCGTCGGTGAGTCCGCCTTCGACGATGCCGGTGAATGCCGGGCCGTACCCGAGTCCGCGAGCGGCGAGCGCCGTGTAGATGTCGGCCTGCGTGCGCATCGGCAGGTGCTCGGCCGCGACGTCGCGCAGCGTCTCGAACCGCTCCGTAGCCGGAGCCTGGCGGTGCACCCGCGCCGTGGCGTGCCGTCGCCAGCCGCCGTCGGTGCCCTTGCTGAAGATCTCGCACCTGGCGTCGTCCGCGCTGCCGGTCAGGGTGGTGTGCAGCTCGGTGTGCGCATCCAGCGGCAGCACCTCGTGCAGCTCGACGTCGCTGACCGTCACGTCGGGGGCGGGCACCCCGAAGGCGGCCTGGCCGGCCGCGTGGGCGACGGCGCAGTAGCCGGCCCCGGGCAGTACCGCCTGGCCGTGCACCTGGTGGTCGCCCAGCCAACCCTGCGCCTCCGTGCCGACATCGGCCACGAAGCTGTGTATGGAGGGCTCGCCGGGCAGCTCGGTGTGCGCGCCGGGCAGGCCGCCGTCGATGTGCCGGACTTTGCCGCGGGACAGATCCGTCCAGTGCCGGCGTCGGTCGAAGGTGATCGGCGGCAGGTCGACCAGCCGGCCGCGTCCGTGCAGAACCGTCCAGTCCACGGCCACGCCCGCGCAGTGGGCGGCGGCGAGCTGCAGTCGGAAGGTGGCGCGCTCGTCCTCGTCGCGGCGCAGCGTGGGCAGCACGGCCGCGCCGTCCAACAGCCCGTCGAGGATGGCCGTCACAGAGTTGCTGGTGACCGGATGCGGCGAGATCTCGATGAAGACGGTGTGGCGATCGGCCGCCGCGGCGTGCACCGCGTCGGTCAACCGCACCGGCCGACGCAGGTTGGCGCACCAGTACTGGGCGTCGAACGCCGGAACGGCACCCGAATCCAGCACCGTCGAGTAGAAGGGCAGTGCCGGCGCCGTCGGCCGCAGGTCGACCAGCGCGGCCTGCAGGTCCGGCAGCAGCGGGTCGACCTGCGGCGAGTGCGAGGCCACGTTGACCGCGATGAGATGGGCCGCGATGCCGCGGGCGTCCAGGGCCAGCACGAGGTCCTCGACGGCGCCGGCCGCCCCCGAGATCACCGTCGAGCGCGGAGCGCTCAGGACCGCGACCGAGATGACGCCGGCCAGGCCGGCCGCGGCAAGCTCGGCCTCGACCGACTCGCGGTCGAGCGCCACTGTGGCCATCGTGCCCTGCCCGGCAATCAGGGTCAGCCCCGCCGACCGCCGGCAGATCACCCGCACGCCGTCGGGCAGCGACAGCGCTCCGGCGACGACCGCGGCCGCCACCTCACCCATCGAGTGCCCGATCACGCCCGACGGCTGCACGCCGTGGGCGCGCCACAGCGCCGCGAGCGCGATCTGCATCGCGAACAGCGTCGGCTGCACCCGCCCGGGCTCGGTGATCGGCTCGCCGCCGCGGATCAATTCGAGCACCGAATAGCCGGCCTCCTCGCGGATCAGCTTGTCGCACTCGCGCAGCGCCACGGCGAACGCCGGTTCCTGGTCGAGCAATGCGCGCCCCATGCCGGCCCACTGCGAGCCCTGCCCGGAGAACACCCACACCGACCCGCGGCTGACCCCGGACGCGACGGCTCCGCTCACCACGGCGGGGTCGACGCGGCCGTCGGCGAACGCCCGCAGCGAGGTCATCAGCTCGCTGGTCGAGCCGGCGACGACACCGAGCCGGCCACGCCCGGACGAGCGCCGGGTGGCCAGCGTGTGGGCAATGTCCGGCAGGGTGACCGTGTCGCCGTGCTCGGAGAGCCAGTCGGACAAGCGGTGAGCCGCGTCCGGCAGCACCGCCTCGGACGCCGCCGGCAGCAGGCAGACCGCCGGACCGTCCAGGCTCGGTTCGATCACCGGCTGGGCGGGAGCCTGTTCGAGCACGGCGTGCGCGTGGGTGCCCGAGAAGCCGAACGACGACACTGCGGCCACGCGCGGGCCGTCGGGCACCGGCCAGTCGGTGAGCTCGGCCGGGACGAAGAACGGCGTGGCG
>JAOPVG010000596.1 GCA_025966255.1 Jatrophihabitans sp. | reverse complement strand
GCACGATCACCTGCGCGACGCCGTCGCGGACGGCAACGACGGGTGGCCGCGGCACGTGGTTGTAGTTGCTCGCCATACTGCGGCAGTAGGCGCCGGTGGCGGCGACGGCGACGAGATCGCCGGGCTGCACGTCGCCGGGCAGCCAGGTGTCGCGCACGACTACATCGCCGCTCTCGCAGTGCTTGCCGACAACGCGCGCGCGCGCTGGCGGGGCCGACGACACGCGGTTCGCCACGACGCAGGTGTACTGCGCGTCGTACAACGCGGTGCGGATGTTGTCGCTCATCCCGCCGTCGACCGACACGTATCGGCGCGTAATGCCGCCGTCGAGGGTGACGTCCTTGACGGTCCCCACTTCATAGACGGTGATCGCGCTGGGACCGACCACCGCACGTCCAGGCTCGACGGACAGCCGCGGCACACGCAGCCCGACGGAGGCGCATTCCAGTTCGACGATGCCACTGAGTCGTTCGAGCGTCTGCTTCGGCGGCTCGGGGTCATCGCCGGTGACGTAGGCGATGCCGAGTCCGCCGCCGAGGTTGATCTCGTCGACCTGCACGCCGTGCACGTCACGGATCGTGGCGGCCAGGCTGACCACGCGGTGCGCGGCGACCTCGAAGCCCGCAGTCTCGAAGATCTGCGAACCGATGTGCGAGTGCAGCCCGACGAACTCCAGCGACGGCGCCGAGAGCACCGCGTCGACGGCGCGGGCAGCAGCGCCGTCGCGCAGCGAGAAGCCGAACTTCTGGTCCTCATGGGCGGTGGCGATGAACTCGTGGGTGTGGGCCTCGACGCCGACGGTGACGCGGACCAGCACCCGCTGCCGCACCCCAGCTGCGCCCGCGATCGCCGCCAGCCGCTGGATCTCCTCGAACGAATCGACGATGACGTGCCCGACCCGGGCATCAACGGCCCGGGTCAGCTCGGCGACGGACTTGTTGTTGCCGTGCACCGCGATCCGTTCGGGCGGGAACTGCGCGGCCAGCGCGACGGCGAGCTCGCCGCCGGTGCAGACGTCCAGTCCGAGACCCTCTTCGGCGATCCAGCGGGCGATGGTCGTGCACAGGAACGCCTTGCCGGCGTAGTAGACGTCCACACCGTCGAACGCCGCGGTGTACGAGCGGGCCCGCGCCCGCAGGTCGTCCTCGTCGAGGAACAGCGCCGGGGTGCCGTGCTCATCGACCAGGTCAGTGACGGCGACGCCACCGAGGTGCAGCACGCCGTCGACGCGGGTCGCCGACGTCGGCCAGATCACCGGGTCGAGGGCGTTGGCGTCGATGGGCTCCGCGGACTGCTGCGCTTCCGGCAACACGTCGCCGTGCCGTGGCCCGGCCGGGTGCGCGTTTCGGCTCATCGCGCGACCTCGCTTCGCTCGGTGCGTGGTTTCGCCCGCACTGCGCCTCTGTTCGCTCCGCAAGCGTCGCTCACATCCGCTCCGGTGCGCTCACGCCGAGCAGGCGCAGGCCGTTGGCCAGCACCACGCTGGTGGCCTCATTCAGCCACGCTCGAGCCCGGTTGCCGTCGGTGACGGGGTCGTCGCCGCGGGGAGTGACGCGACACTCGTCGGTGTCGTACCAGCGGTGGTAGACGCCGGCGAGATTCTCCAGATAGTGCGCGAGCCGGTGCGGGGCACGCAGCTCGGCAGCCGCAGCGACGACGCGTGGGAACTCGCCGAGCGCGGTGAGCAGGGCGGCGTCGGCGGCGTTGTCGAGCAGTTCGGGATGGAAGTCGTCCAAGCCGATACCGAAGCTCTCCGCGTTGCGCGCGACGTTGCGGGTGCGGGCGTGCGCGTACTGGACGTAGTAGACGGGGTTGTCGTTCGTCTGGCGCGCCCAGGCGTCGAGGTCGATGTCGATGCTCTGGTCCGACGAGTACCGCACCAACGCGTATCGCGCAGCGTCGGCACCGATCGCGTCGACGAGGTCGGCCAGGACGATGACGGTGCCGGCGCGCTTGCTCATCCGCAGCGGCTCGCCGTCCCGGACGAGGCTCACGAGCTGACCGATGAGGATCTCGAGGGTCTGATCGGGATCGTCGCCGAAGGAAGTGGCCATCGCGCGGAGCCGGTTGATGTAGCCGTGGTGGTCGGCGCCGAGCATGATCACGACGCGGTCGAAGCCGCGGTCGCGCTTGTCGAGGTAGTAGGCGCAGTCGGCCGCGAAGTACGTCCACTCACCGTTGCTGCGGACGAGCACGCGGTCACGGTCGTCTCCGTACCTGGTGGTACGCAGCCAAATAGCGCCGTCGTCCTCGTAGATGTTGCCCTGATCACGCAGGCGTTTGATCGCGGCGTCCAACTTGTGGTTGGCGTGCAGGTCACGCTCGTTGAAGTAGACGTCGAAGTGCACGCCGAACCCGGCCAGGGACTCCTTGATCTCGGCGAACATCCGGTCGACGCCGTCGCGGCGGAAGACCTCGGTCTGCTCGTCCTCGGGCAATGACAGCACGTCGGGGTTGGCCGCGACGACGGCGTGGGCGATCTCGTCGATGTACGCGCCGGCGTAGCCGTCTTCGGGCACCGGGCGGCCGTTGGCCACCTCGCGCAGCGTGCGCGCGAACCGTTCGATCTGGCTGCCTGCGTCGTTGAAGTAGTACTCGCGGGTGACCTGCGCGCCGGCCGCTTGCAGGATGCGGGCGAGCGCGTCGCCCACGGCGGCCCAGCGCACGGCACCGATGTGGACCGGGCCGGTCGGGTTCGCGGAGACGAATTCGAGGTTCAGGTTCTGCCCGGCCAGCACGGTGCCGACCCCGTAATCGTCGCGCGCGGCCACGACCGACACGGCCAGCGCACCGAGTGCGTCGGCGGCCAGAGTGATGTTGAGGAAGCCGGGCCCGGCCACGTCCACCTTGGCAATGCCGTCGGCCGTGCGCAGCCGCGCGGCAATGGCCTCGGCGACCTCGCGGGCCGGCTTGCCCGCGGGCTTGGCCAGGCGCAGCGCTACGTTGGTGGAGTAATCGCCGTGCTCTGGATTCTTGGGCCGCTCGACGACCACCTCGGTCGGCGCCTCGCCGAGGAGGTCCCCCGCGTCCACCGCCGCGGCGACGGAGGCGCGGATGACCGCGGAGAGATCGGCAGGAGTCACCGGGCAATCGTAGTGGCCACAATCCGCCGGGTTTCCGTGGCATTGCGCGGCCACAGCGGCGCACAGCAGCACCTCATGGGCGCACGACCTAGACTCGCCGAGGGACCGGTGGTCCCGAAACCCGTCACGCTCACCAAAAAGGCAGGCCCATGGCCCAGCGCAAGTCCCCCCCGTCTGGGAACGCACCGTCCGGGAAGGCATCCTCCGGCAAGGGTCCGTCCCGTCCGGCCGGCAAGTCGGGTGGCGCGGCCGGCAGCAAGCCAGGTGGAGCACCAGGGCGCACGTCGTCCGCGGCCAAGGTCAGCACGGCCAAGTCGGCGGGCGCAGCCAAGTCGGCGGGCCCGGCCCGGTCGTCAGGCGCCGGCAAGGGACCGGGCGCGCGCCCGCCCGCCCGCAAACCGGCCAAGGGCCGCTCGATCGTCAACCAGAAACAGACGCCCTGGGGCCTCATTTGGACGACGGTCGCCGTCGTCGCGTTCGCCGCCGTCGTCATTGTCGCAGTCGTGGTGACGAACAAGTCGAGCGGCAGCGGCAACAGCACGACGGCCGGCGGGCAGGCGGTCGACGCCGCTGACCCGTACCGCCAGCCGGAGCTGGCCGCAGCGAAGCAGATCACCGGGGTCACCTACCGCGTCGAGGGCCAGCACAATCACGTCCAGGGCACGATCAAGTACGACTCCTCGCCGCCGGTGGGTGGCAACCACAACGGGTTCTGGGCCGACTGCAGCGGCACCGTCTACGCCAATCCCATCGCCAACGAGAACGCCGTGCACATGCTCGAGCACGGCGCCGTCTGGATCACCTACAACGCCAAGACCCTGCCGGCCAGCGAACTCACCGCACTGAAGAAGTACGTGTCCGGTGTGAACCAGATGGCGCTCTCGCCGTACCCGAACCTCAAGTCGCCGATCACGCTGCAGTCATGGGGTTACCAGCTGTCGGTGAGCAAGGCCAGCGACCCGCGCATCGCCCAGTTCATCGCGACGCTGAAGTACAACCAGAAGACCACCCCCGAGTACGGCGCCACGTGTTCGCAGCCGACCTTCAAGACCAACCCGAGCACGTTCGGCCACCCCAAGGACTCCTAGGAGGAGCGTTCGTCGATGACGAGCACCGCGCCCGATCTCGAGGAGACCGCTGCCGCGCCCGCGCCGCAGCGGGGGTTGCGGTACGTCCTGATCACAGTGATCGCGGTGGCGGCGCTGGTGGTGGCCGGCGCGCTGGGCTGGTTGATCCGGGGCGACTCGTCGGGAACGAAGTCGGCGGCCGCACCGAGCGTCTCGTCGGTCGATGCCGGCTTCGCGCGCGACATGTCAACGCACCATATCCAAGCGGTCACGATGGCGGGCTACGAACGCGATTACACGTCCGACGCGAAGCTCAAGATCCTCGCGTTCGACATCGAGACGTCGCAGAACTTCCAGGTCGGGGAGATGCAGGGCTGGCTGGACACGTGGGGCCTGTCCCGCAACTCCACTCAGCCGATGGCCTGGATGGGGCACAAGATGGGGGTCAACGACTTGATGCCCGGCATGGCGACGCCGGCCCAGATGGACAAGCTGGAGTCC
>JAOPVG010000513.1 GCA_025966255.1 Jatrophihabitans sp. | reverse complement strand
TCGGCGCGGACATCGCGCTGGCCGGCGCTTTCCGACCAGCCCATGACGACCGGATACCACTTCGCGAACGCTCGCTCATTGAGTCCCCATGGGTCCCGCATCGAGGTCGTCAGCCGGGCAGCGGTAGTCGCGCCCCGAGCACCGCGAACGGGCGGGCGTCCCCGGGGAAGAGGTAGTTGCGGGCCAGGTCGACGAACCCGGTGTCGCGATAAAGGCGGAACGCGCGCGTGTCGGTGTCCGGGGTCGAGAGCAGCATCGCCGAATGCGGGACGCCACTGGCCAGCGAGGTCAGCAGGCGCCGGCCGATGCCGATGCCCTGCTGGTCGGGCCGCACGTGCAGCTCGGAGAGCTCGAAGGCGTCAGCGAGCCAGTCGGCCGCCTCCTCGCGCAGCAGTGCCCGCCGCACGAGGTCGTGCCACCACTGGCCCGGCCGGGTGGTGTAGCCGTAGCCGAAGCCGACCAGCGTGCCTTCGTCAGTGAGGGCGGCCCGGCAGGCGAATCCGTCCAGGGACGCATGCTTGCGGGCGCTGACGGCACGCTGCGCGCCCGTGTGTGCCGGGTATTTCATCGCCCGGACGTAGATCCCCATCGCGTCCTCGACCCGCGCGCTGAACTGGCGACCCGTCCAGGTCTCGATTCGCGCGCCGGCCATCTGCGGGCGTTCAGCGGATCGCATGTCTCAATCGTGCCTCACGGTCGGCCGTCTGCGAAGCGCTGGCCGCCGTCATGCGACATCAGCCGCCTCGCCGCCGGTGAGGCGGACGAGCTCGTCGAACGTCGTCGGGAACACCGCGTGCGCGATCCCGCCTGCGGCCCATACCGTTGGGTAGCGGCCCAGCGCGGTGTCCACAATCGTGCGTAGGGGTCGGGGATGCGCCACTGGCGCGACGCCGCCGATGCGCTGCCCGGTGGCGGCGTGGACGAACTCCGGGGTCGCGCGGGACAGCGTGGCCGTGCCGACGAGCGCGGCCACCTTGGCGGTGTCGACCCGATGCGCGCCGCTGATGAGGACGAGCAGCGGCTCGTCCTCCGCGGTCGCGAAGACGAGCGAGTTGGCGATGGCGCCGACCTCCACGCCGACGAGCGCTGCGGCCGCGGCGGCGGTCGGGGCCGCCGCCTCGAGGATCCGCACCCGGCCGGCCACACCGGCTTCGGTCAGCGCGACATCGACCGCGAGACAGTTGGCATGCACGGCAAGCAACCTACGCGATCAAGTCAGCCGGCGAGCCGGTCGGGCCGAAGCTCTCGATGCGGATGCGTTGGACGTCGACGCCGAGGCTCGTGAGCATCTCGGTGACGGCCCCGGAGAACGCGGTCGATCCGCAGACGAAGCACGCCCCCTCGGGCGGGACGAGCGGCGCGACCTCGGCCGCCGTGATGCGTCCGGCCGCCCGTCCGTTGTCCGAGATCTCCCGGCTGAGCGTCACAACCGCGGCGGCGGCCACGAGTTCGTCGGCATAGGGAAGATCGGCGAGCGTGCGGGCTGACACGGCGAGCGTCATCAGGTCCGTCCGACCCAAATGCACGGCGTGCCGCAGCATCGACACGAGCGGCACCACCCCGGATCCACCGGCGATCCCGAACATCGGGGCGTCGGCGGTCCACACGAACCACCCACCGATCGGCCCACGGATCTCGAGCTCGTCGCCGACCTCGGCGACGTCGGCGAGGAAGGACGACACCTCCCCGTCGTCGAGCCGTTCGACATAGAACTCGAGCAACTGATCCGAGGCCGGCGAGGCGACCGAGTAGGACCGCTGAGCGGTGTAGCCGTCCTCGGCGGTGAGCCGGATGACATAGTGCTGCCCCGGCCAGTGATCGATCCGGTCCGGTACCTCGAGGCGCAGGATCACCGCCCGCGGTGACGGATGCAGGATCTCGCGGACGGTCGCGTGCCGCCAGCCTCCGGTCGGCGCTCGCCTGGTGCCGCGGAGGTACTCAGTCACCCTGGTAGCGCTGTTCGAGCCACGGGTCACCGAGGTCGTGGTACCCGTTGCGCTCCCAGAAGCCTGGCTCGTCGTGATCGAGGAGCGTCAGCTTGGTGACCCACTTGGCGCTCTTCCAGAAGTAGAGCCGCGGCACGAGCAGTCGCACCGGGCCGCCGTGCTCCCGGGGGAGCGGTTTGTCTTCGTGAGTCCAGACGATCCAAGCCTTCCCGTCCCGGATCTCGTGCAGCGGCAGGTTGGTCGTGTAGCCCGTGGTCGACGTGACGAACACGTGCGTGGCGGCCGGCAGTGGTTCCACGGTGTCGAGCAGCAGATCGACGCTGACTCCGCCGAAGCGAGTGTCGAATTTCGACCACGTCGTCACGCAGTGGATGTCGCCGCGGTACTCCGACTGCGGGAGGAGATGCAGGTCTTCCCACGTCCAGGTGTGCTCGCGGGCGACCAGGCCGTCGACCGTCATCGTCCAGCGCTCGGGATCCAACCGTGGGGTGGCCTCGGCGGTGAGCACTGGGAAGTCCCGGCCCACGTCGTACTGCCCCGGCGGTAGTTTGATGCCTTCCGGTGGCCGTCGCTTCCCGACAAATCCCCGTGTCGCCATCGAGTCCCCCTTGCGCGTCGGACCGGCCATGACCAGTACTGGGCGAACGCCTCAGTGCAGGCCGCACTCCACCTTGTTGGTGCCCGCCCAACGGCCGGCGCGGGCGTCCTCCCCAGGCGCGATCCGCCGCGTGCAGGGGGCGCAGCCCACCGAGCCGTACCCGTCGGAGAGCAGCGGGTTCACGAGGATGCCGTTCTCGGCGATGTAGCGGTCGACGTCGTCCTGGGTCCAGGCGGCGATGGGATTGAGCTTCACCATCGAACGCTGGTCGTCCCACTCGACGACGCGGACGTCGGCCCGCGTGGAGGCCTCGTCGCGGCGCAGACCCGAAGCCCAGGCCGAGTAGTCCTTCAAGGCCTTGCGCAGCGGCATGATCTTGCGCAATGCGCAGCACTGGTCGGGGTTGCGCTCGTAGAGGCGGGCGCCGAAGGACGCATCCTGCTCGGCGACGGTCTGCCGCGGCTCGAGGGTTCGGACGGTGACGGGCAGCGTGGCGGCGACGGCGTCCCG
This sequence comes from Jatrophihabitans sp., assembly GCA_025966255.1. Classification (GTDB taxonomy): domain Bacteria; phylum Actinomycetota; class Actinomycetes; order Mycobacteriales; family Jatrophihabitantaceae; genus Jatrophihabitans. The sequence continues at coordinate 916 of JAOPVG010000513.1, read as the reverse complement.
CGTTCCGATCGTCTCGGCGAAGTGGTAGCCGGTGTCGAGGAACAGGATGTCGACGCCCGGGTGCACCTTCGCGGCCAGGCTCGGCAACACGGCATCGGCCATGGACGAAGCGACCGCCCATGAGGAGCCGAATTGCCCGTCAGCCCAGTTCAGGATCTCCAGGGCCGAGGCCCCCTCGAGCTCGCGCCCGGCCTTCTCGGCCAGCGCTCGCATTTCGTCCCGACTAGTCAGAGCAACCATGCTTCGTCCGCCCGCGACACGTAGGCCGCGAACGGTTCGCCTCCTTCTCGGCGCTCGAGGTAACCGTGAAGCACCCGTTCGATGTAGTCGGGTGCCTCCTCTGCTGTCACCTTCAAACCCCGGAACTTGCGCCCGAATTCCGCCTCGGTGCCCATCTGTCCGCCGAGGTGGACCTGGAAGGCCTCCACGTCGCCGTCGGGACCCTTCTGCACCATGCCCTTGAAACCGATGTCGGCGACCTGGAACCGGGCGCAGGAGTTGGGGCAGCCGTTGACGTTGATCGTGATCGGTGTGTCGAAGTCGGGGAAGCGTCGTTCGAGCTCCTCGCGGATGGTCTCGGCGCGGCTCTTCGTCTCGATCAGCGCGAGCTTGCAGAACTCGATGCCGGTGCAGGCGATGGTGCCGCGCCGGAAGGCCGACGGGCGCACGGTGAAGCCGAGCAGCGCCAGCTCGTCGATCACCGTCTCGCTGTCGGTGGGGGACACGTCCAGAACGACGACGCCCTGCTGCGCGGTGAGCCGCACGCGGCCACCGGTCGGGCTCTTGCCGTACTTGTCGGCCAGGTCGGCGAGCTCACGCAGCGCGGTGCCTGAGGTGCGGCCCGCCTTGGTGGTGGCACCGACGGCGAGTAGGCCGTCGGTCTGCTCCTCGACGCCGGTGTGATCGCGGTGGGTGG
>JAOPVG010000503.1 GCA_025966255.1 Jatrophihabitans sp. | reverse complement strand
TCGGTTCGGGGTGGCGGCCGGTGGACAGCAGGGCGTCCACGCGGGACTTGGTGCGCCTCACCTCGCGGCGGGTCAGCAGTTCGCCGAGCCGCTCCCCCAGGTCGCCGTCGAGGTCCTGCCGCAGCCGGGATAGCACCTCACGGGCCGGCGGCGGCACCTTCGCGCCGGCCCACTGCCAGAGCACGGTGCGCAGCTTGTCCTCGACGTTGAACGTGACGCCGTGGTCGACGCCGTACACGTGACCGTCGCGGGTGGGCAGCAAGTGGCCGCCCTTGCGGTCGGCGTTGTTGATGACCGCGTCGAACACGGCCAGGTACCGCAGCGACTCGAGGTCGCGACGGCGCATGAAGCGAGCGATGTTCACGTCGTCGTCGGTGTCGATCCACAGCTGCACCATCCCGGGACCGGCCGGGCCGTCGCGGTACACCGTGGGCGGCACGATCAGCCAGCCGGTCGCGGCCGACACCTCGTAGGCCGCGACCTCGCGCTCGGCCAGGGTGCCATCGGGAAAGTCCCAGAGCGGCCGCTCGCCTGCCACCGGCTTGTAGACACAGGCGGCGGCTCGTCCGCTATCGGACACCGCGCAGTAGAACGTGGCGTTGGACGCGTCGACGACCCGCCCCTCGATCGACAGATCGCCTTCGCGCAGCAATTCGAGCGCCTCGTCCACGGAGACCCCGGCGCCGCCTTCGACCGCCAAGGCGAGTGGCGGCGTGAGTTCCTCCGGCGTCACGGCCTACCCTCGCATCGCTCGGTCGGCCGGCGAAGCCCCATTCCCATGGTTCGCTCGCAAGCGTCGCTCACGGGTTGAGTGAGATTCCGCGGCGGTAGCCGTTGAGCCGCGCGCACACGTGGCCGCCGGCTCCGAGGGGCTGTCCGCACAGCGGGCAGGGCGGCCGCCCGGCCGAGATGAGGCGGCGCGCCCGGTCGATGAAGGCGCGGGCCCGCCGCGGCTCGATGAGCACCCGCAGGGCGTCCGGGCCCTCCTCGACGTCCTCCAGCAGCGTCTCCTCGGCGATCTCGGGCTCCTCGGCCGGAGCCTGCGCCTCGATGACGATCAGGCCGGCGTCTCCGTCCCAGGCGAGACCCATGGCTGCGACCCGGAACTCCTCGTCAATGGGCTGGGCCAAAGCCTCGGTATCGGTCGCCGTGGCCGGCAGTGCGGTGCCGGTGCGCTCGACGATCTCGTCGAGCAACTGCTCGAGCCGGTCGACGAGTACGACCACCTGCTGCTTCTCGACCGCGACAGAGACCACGCGAGGTCCGTCGACCGCCTGCAGGTAAAAGGTGCGCTCACCGGGCGTGCCGACGGTGCCGGCGACGAACCGGTTGGGGCGATCGAAGACGAAGAGCTGTCGCATGATGCCATTAAGCCTAGGGCGTCGCGCGCCATTGCGCCGCCCACGGGGCAGTGATCTCAGACGGCCCCGCCGCCGGTACCGCCGCCGATCGTGGCGTCGTCGGCCTTGGTCCTGCGCCGACGCTTCTTCGGAGGCGCGAACCCGGCCAGGTCGCCGCCCACGTCGTTGACGCGGATGACGTACGGACGTGTCTGCGTGTAGCGGATCACGGACACCGAGCAGGGGTCGGGGACGATGCGCTGGTACTGGTCGAGATGCAGGCCCAGGGCGTCGGCCACGATCGCCTTGATGATGTCGCCGTGGGTACAGGCGACCCACACCGCGTCCTCGCCCAGGCGAGCGTCCCAGTCCCGGACGGCGCCGACCGCCCGCACCGACATCTCGGCCAGCCCCTCCCCACCGGGGAACCGGACGGCCGACGGCTGGGACTGCACCACCTTCCAGAGCGGATCCTTGGCGAGATCCTTGATCTGGCGGCCCGTCCAGTCGCCGTAGTCGCATTCGAGCAGCCGCTCGTCGAGCTGCCAATCAGGCTCGCGCCCGGCGGCGTGCTGGGCGTCCTGGATGGCCTGCGCGGTCTCGAGGCAGCGGTCCAGCGGGCTGGTGACGACGGTGGTGAGCGGCACCGCGGCGATCCGCTCGGCCACGGCCGCGGCTTGCTTCTGGCCCCGCTCGTCGAGGTGCACGCCCGGTGTGCGCCCGGCCAGCACCGGGCCGGTCATGGGCGTCAGCCCGTGACGCACCAGCAGCAAGGTGGACATCAGTTGGTGGCGTTGAGGACGCCGGTGGACAGCAGCACGATCAGCAGGACGCCGAGCGCGATGCGGTACCAGATGAAGATGAAGGTGCTGTGGTTGGTGAGCCAGCGCATGAGCCAGGCGATCGAGGCCAGACCCACGACGAACGCGATGACCACGGCCACCCCGGTGAGCCCGACGCCCGGCGTCTTGCCGTTGCCGGGATTGATCGCCTCGTAGCCGCCGGAGAGGACGACGGCCGGGATCGACAGTAGGAACGAGAAGCGGGCGGCGGCCTCGCGGGTGAGCCCGCGGAAGAGCCCGGCGCTGATGGTCGTACCGGAGCGGGACGCACCAGGAATCAGAGCGAGGGCCTGCGCCGTGCCGACGACCGCCGCATCCACGGAACTGATCTGCTCTTCTTCACGATTCCGCTTGCCGACCTTCTCGGCGGCGGCGAGCACGATCGCGAGCGCAATGAGGGTGACCGAGATGAGCCAGAGGTTGCGGGCGCCGGTCTGGATCTGGTTGCTGAAGATCAGCCCGAAGACGCCGACCGGAACGGTGGCGAGGATGAGGTACCAGCCCAGCTTGTACTCGAGGGAACTGCGTACGGAGGCATCCCACAGGCCCTTGAACCAGGCCACGGTCACCTGGAGGAGCTCGCGCCAGAAGTACACGACGATCGCCACGGTCGTGCCGAGCTGCACGACGGCGGTGAACGGTGCGCCGGGGTCGTTGGTCGAGCCGTGGTAGAAGTGCCAGCCGAACAGAGCCGGGACGATCCGCAGGTGGGCCGTCGAGGAGATCGGCAGGAACTCGGTGAGCCCCTGGACGATCCCCAGCACGATCGCTTGCAGCAGGCTCATGCCCTCGCTCCGTTCGGGCAGGCAGGGACGCAGTGCCTCCAGGTCGCTCCGCCGGCGTCGCTCATGATCCGACGCCAGACTTGTCGAGGGCGTCGGCCGCAGTGCGCAGAGCGGCGATCCGCTCGTCGGCGTCGGCGCCGTAGGGGGCCAGCGACAGCGTCGTCACGCCGGCCGCGGCGAACTCGGTCATCCGGTCGGCGATTCGGTCCACCGGTCCGAGCAGCGAGGTGGCGTCGACGAATTCGGTGGGGACGGCGGCGCAGGCGCCGTCGTAGTCGCGGGCCAGGTAGAGATCCTGCACGCGGGCGGCGGCGTCGCCGAAGCCCATGCGCACCGCCAGTGCGTTGTAGAAGTTCTGCTCGCGGCTGCCCATGCCGCCGACGTAGAGCGCGGCGTACGGACGGACGGGCCGCGCACTTGCCTCGACGTCCTCGCCGACCACGATCGGGACCGTCGGTGCGACGTCGAAGCCGGTCAGCTCCTGGCCTGCCTTCGCCCGACCGGCGGCGATCTTGTCCAGCGACTCGCTGGAGTGGCCGGGCGCGAAGAACACAGGCAGCCAGCCGTCGGCGATCTCGCCGGCGAGCTCGAGATTCTTCGGCCCGATGGCCGCCAGGTAGATCGGGATGTGCTCGCGCACGGGATGCAGCATCAGGTGCAGGGCCTTTCCGGGGCCGTCAGGCAGTGGGAGTTGGTAGGTGGTGCCGTCGTATTTCACTCGCTCCCGGGAGAGTGCCAGGTTGACTATGTCGACGTACTCCCGGGTACGGACCAGCGGCTTGCCGAAGCGCACGCCGTGCCAGCCTTCGGACACCTGCGGTCCGGAGACGCCAAGCCCGAGCCGGAAACGTCCGTCCGACAGGGTATCGAGCGTGGCGGCCGTCATCGCTGTCATGGTGGGCGTGCGGGCCGGGATCTGCAGCACGGCACTGCCGATGTCGATCTTCTCGGTCTTCGCCGCAATCCACGACAAGACGCTGACGGCGTCCGATCCGTACGCCTCGGCCGCCCATACGACCGCGAAACCGAGTCGTTCGGCTTCACGGACCAGCGCGAGGTCGTCGTCGCTGCTGCCGCGCATGCCCCAGTAGCCGACGTTCAATCCGAGCCGCACCGCGTCACCTTAGCGAGCACCGTCCGCGGGGCTGTGCCGACGAGCCGGTAGTTTCCCGTGCGTGAAGCAGCGCACGGTCGGCCGCAGTGGCCTCAAGGTCTCGCACCTCGGTCTCGGCACGTGGCGGTGGGGGCGCGAGACCGATCCCGACGAGGCGGCCGCGATCTTGGTCGCGTTCCACGACGCCGGCGGCACGCTGGTCGACACCGCGGTGGGCTACGGCGACGGGACGGCCGAGGAGATCTTGGGCGGCCTTGTGGCCGATGTCGTGCCGCGCGCGGAGCTCGTCCTCGCGGGCAAGGCCGGACATCGGTGGGTCGACGGCGAAGGCGACGTGGACGCCTCTCGGCGTCGCCTGCTGCACGATCTCGATCTTTCGCTGCGGCGGCTCGGTGTCGATCACCTCGACCTGTGGCAGGTGCACGTCCCCGATCCGTCCGTCCCGGTCGAGGAGACCCTGTCGGCGCTGGACGCGGCGGTCAGCTCGGGCAAGGTCCGCTATGTCGGCGTCTCCAACTTCAACGGCTGGCGGACGGCGCAGGCGGCTACCTTGCAGGCCGCGAAGACGGGCTACGCACCGGTGGTGTCCAACCAGGTCAAGTACTCGCTGCTCGACCGCGGGATTGAGCGGGAGGTCGTCCCGGCCTGCGAGGCACTCGGCATCGGGGTACTCCCCTACTCACCGCTCGGCGGTGGAGCCCTGACCGGCAAGTACCGCGGCGGCATCCCGTCCGATTCCCGGGCCGCCGCCGGCGGGCGCCACCTCGCCGATATCGACGACCCGGTGACGATCGGTGTCGTCGAAGCGGTCGCGACGGCGGCCGAGGGGCTGGCCACTTCTCCGATCGCCATCGCGTTGGCCTGGGTGCGCGACCGGCCGGGGGTGGTGGCCCCGATCCTGGGCGCCCGAACCCTGGGGCAGCTCACCGCGGCCCTCGCCTGCGAGACGCTGGACCTGCCGGCCGAGATCCGCAGTGCGCTCGACGACGTTTCGGCGCCGGTCATCGGATATCCGGAGAGCGTGCGCTGAGCGCGCCCGACCCCGTCTTCGCGGCGTTCTGCGACGCCGGGCTCTGGCCTGGGTTGGGCCGCCGGTTGGCCGCTGTGCTGGAGGAGGCGGGCATCCGCGGTCCGGCCGACGTCAGCTCGTCGTCATTGGCCGGGCTGCCGAAGGTCGGTCCGCAGCGGGCTGGTCGGCTGTTGTCCGCGTTCATCGCCGCAACCCCGGCGTACGAGGTCGCGGAGTTGATCGTCCCGGCCGGCGTGGAGGCGCGGGTGGCCGGCCGCGCCGTGGACCTGCTCGGCCCGGCCGCGCCGCGACTGCTGCGCGACGACCCGTGGCGCCTGCTGTCGATCCACGGAGTGAGTCCCGGCGACGCCGACCGAGTGGCGCGGGCGGCGATTCCGGGCGTGACCCGCGACGACGCGCGGCGCGCTCGGGCGCTCGTCGGGTGGGTGCTCGCTCGGCAGGCGCGGGACGGCCACACGGTGGGCGCCCGGGCGGACGTCGCGGCATCCCTGGCCGAGTTCGGCGCCGGTGACGAGCAGGCCGCGATCTCGGCTGCGGTCGAGTCAGCGTTCGTGGTCGAGACCGACGACGGGCTGCTCGGGCTCGCCCGCTACGCCGAGGCGGAGGACGGCATCGCGCAAGGCATCGCCCGATTGCTGGCCACCGCTGAGCCGATCGAGGCAAACCGGCGGCGGTCCTCGGTCGCGTCGCTGGACGAGGCGCAGCGGGCGGCCGTGGAGGCCGCCCTGTCGGGCGGGGTGACAGTGCTCACCGGCGGTCCGGGCACCGGCAAGAGCCGCACAGTGGCGACGCTGGTGGCCTTGGCCGAGGCGGCCGGACGGTCGGTCGCGCTGGCTGCGCCGACCGGGCGCGCCGCCAAGCGGCTCGAGGAACTGTGCGAGTCGCCGGCCTCGACGCTGCACCGGCTGCTCGGTGCCCAACCGCGCCAGTCCGGCGACGGGGTGACCTTCGACGGCGGCTTCGCCCGCGGCGAGGACTGGCCCCTCGACGAGGACGTGGTGGTCGTCGACGAGGCGTCCATGCTCGACGTCGAGCTCGCTGATGCCCTGTTGACGGCCTGCTCCGACGGCACGCACCTGGTCTTCGTCGGCGACGCTGCCCAGCTTCCGTCGATCGGACCGGGACGGGTGCTGGGCGATCTCATCGACTCGGGCTCGGTCGCGGTCACGGAGCTCACGACGCTTTACCGGCAGGCCGAGGGCGGCACCATCGCCCGACTGGCCACCGCAGTACGCGGTGGCTCGCTGGCGGCGGTGGACGACCCGACGCACGAGGTGGTGATCGTCCCGGCCCGGGGCTCGGCCGACGCGGCGCACCGGGTTGTCCAGCTGGTCACAGACTCGATCCCCCGGGCGCTCGGGATTCCGGCCGAGCAGGTGCAGGTGGTGACGCCGGTGCACCGCGGGCCGGCCGGGACCCAGGCGCTGAACGCAGCGCTGAAGGCGCGGATCAACCCCGGCACCGGCAAGCGGCGCTTCGATCCCGGTGATCGGGTGGTCGCGACGGCGAATCACATGGAGGCCGCGCCGTTCGGCTACGCCAACGGTGAGGTCGGTGCGGTCGAGAACGTGGAGAGCGATGGCACGGTGACGGTCCTGTTCGCGTCCGGGCCGGCCGAGGTGAAGGGCAAGGCGCTGGCCGACCTGCTGCACGGCTGGGCGATCACCGTGCATCGCGCGCAAGGCTCGGAGTTCCCGGCCGTGGTGGTGGTGCTACCACCCGAGGCGGGTGGCTTGATGTCGCGTCCACTTGTTTATACGGCGATGACGCGCGCGCAGCGGCATCTGTCGGTGGTGCATGCCGCCGGGCCGGCGGTGGCGCGGGCGGTCCGACAGGTGGGCGCCCTGCCGCGGCGCACGCGGCTCATCCCGATGCTGCACGAATACGTCCACGACTGAGATCTGCTGTTACGCCGAATCCCGTCGTACCGCCGCGGCAGCGCTGGGCGCCTGCCGCGCGGGCGAGCCGGTGGAGATCCATTCCGTGAGGCCGTCCCTCGCAAACAGTTCGTCGGTCACCATGAACGAGGCGCCCATCATCCCGGCGCGATCGTCCAGTGGTGATCGGCTCATCCGCAGATCGCGCGTCGCCAATGGCAGCGAGCGGCGGTAGACGCTCTCGCGGATGGTGGCTAACAGCAGATCGCCCGATGCCGTGACGCCGCCGCCGAGCAGGACCAGCGACGGGTTGAAGAAATTGACGAATCCGGCGAGCACTTCGCCGATGAGGCGTCCGGCCGAGGACAGCAACTCGAAGCTGACGCGGTCGCCGTGCCGCGCTGCTTCAGCGACGTCCGAGGCGCGGACCGCACCCCGTCGTTCCAGGACGCCGGCGAGGTATCCGCTGCGGCCTTCGCGGGCGGCCAGGTCACCCTGGCGGCCGATCGCCCCTCCACCGGCGAGCGCCTCCAGGCACCCGGTATTGCCGCAGCGGCAGATCACGCGGTCGTCCTCGACGACGGCCACATGCCCGATGTCGCCCGCGCAGCCTTGCGCCCCGCGGTGCAGCTTGCCACCGGAAATCACGCCGGCGCCGATGCCGGTGCCGATCTTGACATAGACGAAGTCCCGCTCACCCACAGCCAGTCCGGCCCGTAGCTCACCGAGCGCCATCACGTTCACTTCGTTGTCGACCCACACCGGCACTTGGAAGCGTTCACTAAAGCGATCGCGCACCGGGTAGTTGTCCCACCCCGGCATGATCGGCGGGGCGATCGGGCGGCCCGTGGCGAACTCGACCGGACCGGGGACGCCGAGACCGATGCCCCACAAGTGGGAATCGCCGACGCCGTCAGCGGCGAGTTCGTCGAACAGGGCCTCGACGCGGGACAGGCATGCCTCCGGCCCCGACGCGATGTCGATCTCCTCGTCGCGGCGGTCGAGCAGCGCTCCGGAGAGGTCCGTGATCGCGACGTTGACGCTGGTCGCACCCAATTCGGCGACCAGGATCCGGCCGGCCTCGGCGCGGAAGCGCAACTCCCGCGGCGCACGTCCGCCGGTGGATTGTGCCAACGGACCCTCCTCGACCAGGCCGAGGGAGATCAGCTGGGCGACGCGCTGTGTCACGACCGCCCGGCCCAGGCCGGTGTGGGCGATCAACTCGGGACGGGTGCGTACGGAGCCGGCCCGGATCAGGTCGAGGACCGGGACCAGGGTGTCCAGATGGTCAGGGCCGACGGTGGTCGGCTGATTGGGTCGCATGGTGCAGGGCCCTCCATCGGACTAGTGCGTGCAATCCGTTGACTTACGTTGGTCGCAAACATAAGGTCGTCTCGCGCAGACACAAGGATACCTATAGCCCACCGTGAAGGCGCGATTCCGCACCTAATTCGCGCGGTGGTTGCCCGATCCTCGAAGGCGAGGCAGTCGTGCCGTCGACAGCCGCTGTGAGCGTGGCGAAAGACCAGCGCGTTCCGCTGCTGACCATGAGCGGCATCGTGAAGGAGTTCTCCGGCGTCCGCGCACTGGACGGTGTCGACCTTGAGGTCCGCGCCGGCGAGGTGCACTGCCTGCTCGGTCAGAACGGCGCCGGGAAGTCGACCTTGATCAAAGTGCTCTCCGGGGCGCATCAACCCGACGCGGGGACGATTTCCTGGGAAGGGGAGCAGGTCAGCTTCAGTTCGCCGATGGCCGCCCTGCGCCGCGGGATCGCGACGATCTATCAGGAACTCGACCTCGTCGACGGCCTCAGCGTGGCCGAGAACATCTACCTCGGCCATGAGATCGCGAGCGCCGGCTTCACCAGGCGCGGACCGCTGAAGGCGCACGCGCGGGCCCTGCTGGCGCGGCTGGGCCACCCCGAGATCAGCGTGAGCCAAGAGGTCGGCGGTTTGTCGGCCGCCGGCAAGCAGGTGGTCAGCATGGCGCGGGCGCTGTCCCAGGACGCGCGGATCATCGTCATGGACGAGCCGTCCGCCGTGCTTGCCCACGACGAGGTGGCCAATCTCTTCCGCATAATTCGCGATCTCACCGGCAACGGCGTCGGGATCATCTACATCTCCCACCGCCTCGCCGAGATTCGCGAGGTCGGCGACCGCGTCACCGTGTTGAAGGATGGCCGCACCGTCGCGATCGGACTGCCGGCGAAGACCACTCCCACCCCCCAAGTGGTGACCCTGATGACCGGGCGGTCCATCGAGTACGCGTTCCCGGCCCGCCCGGCCCCGTCGTTCGACGGTCGACCGGAGATCCTTCGGGTCGAGAAGCTGTCCCGCGGCCGGGAATTCACCGATGTCTCCTTCACCGTCCGGGCCGGCGAGATCGTAGGACTGGCCGGGCTCGTCGGGTCGGGACGGTCGGAGATCCTCGAAGCCGTTTACGGCGCGCGGAAGCCGACTGCCGGCTCGGTCTTCGTGGACGGCAAGAAGCTCCGCCCCGGCAGCGTGCCGGCTGCGGTTTCCGCTGGGCTGGGCCTGGCTCCGGAAGAACGCAAGAGCCAAGCGCTCTTCCTCGACCAGACAATCGCCAAGAACATCACCGCGTCCGCGCTGAAGCGCTACTCCCGCCTGGGCTTCCTGAATCGCGGGGCCGAGATCGCCGACGCCGCCACCCAGATAGCGGCGCTCGACGTGCGCCCCGCCGATCCCCGGCACGCCGTCAAGACGCTGTCGGGAGGCAACCAGCAAAAGGCCGTCGTCGCACGGTGGCTGCTCAAAGGATGTCGATTGTTGTTGCTCGACGAACCGACGCGCGGAGTGGATGTCGGCGCGCGCTCGGAGATCTATTCAGTCGTCCGCGCGCTCGCCGACTCCGGGGTCGGCGTGCTGCTCGTGTCGAGCGAAGTGCCGGAGGTGCTCGGCCTCGCCGATCGCGTGCTCGTCATCCGCGACGGCCAGATCGTGCGCGAGGCGCAAGCCGTCGATCTCGCCGAGTCCGAGGTGCTGGATCTTGTGATGGAAGGAAGCGCCGTATGAGTGAGCCGCCGCCGAACGCGGTATCTATTGAAAAGCCGCCGAATGCGCTCGCCACTGAGAAGCCGCCCGTCGCCGAGCAGGCGCGGGTAGAAGCTGCGGCGGAGCGGGCCAGCGTTCACCGCCGAACCGGCGTGCTGGCCCGGATCAGCGAGTTTCGGAACGTGGGTCTGCTCGGAGTCCTGGTGGTGCTGGGCATCATCGGCGGCATCACCGCCGGCACCTTCTGGACGCGGTCGAACATCCTGACGATCCTGCAGCAGGCGTCGGTCGTCGGTGTCCTCTCGGTCGGCATGACCTTCGTGATCATCGGCGGTGGGATCGACCTCTCGGTCGGCAAGGCTATGGCGCTCGCATCGGTCTGGTGCACCACGATCAGCACGCAGTCCTACGGACCGGTGGTCATGGTGCTGTGTGCCCTCGCCGTCGGCATGGCCGTCGGACTGGTCAACGGGGTCCTCATCGCTTACGGGCGGGTGGTTCCGTTCATCGCGACGCTGGCCATGCTGGCGTCGGCGCAAGGCCTGGCGGAATGGATATCGAACAAGCAGAGCCAGTTGGTGACCCAGGGCGCGATCAACGATCTCGCCACCACCGAACCTCTCGGCATCCCGCTGCTGGTCTGGATGTTCGCGGTTGTCGCGGTGCTCGGCTGGATCCTGCTCAACCGGACCACCTTCGGCCGGCGGACCTTCGCCGTCGGCGGCAACATCGAGGCGGCGCGCCTGGCTGGCATCAACGTGCGTCGGCACACCGCTCTTCTGTACGTCCTGTCGGGACTGTGCGTGGGTATCGCCGCGATCATGATCACGTCGCTCACGACCACCGGGTCGAGTACGCACGGCGACCTCTACGAGTTGGACGCCATCGCCGCCGTGATCATCGGCGGTACCGCACTCACCGGTGGCAGGGGGACGGTCGTCGGCTCGGTCGTCGGCGTCGTGATCTTCACGACGATCTCCAACATCTTCATCTTGAACAACCTGCAGACCGAAACGCAGAACATCGCCAAGGGCGTGATCATCGTGATCGCCGTTCTGCTCCAACGCCGAGGAAGGGAATCGCCTGTGTGATCGCGCCCTGGCAGGCGTGGCAGCAGCAGCCGTCCATCCATCGAAGGAGAATGACGTGGAGATCTTCCAGAAGGCAGTAGGGCGTCGTCAGATGTTGCTCGGCGCAGCAGGGTTGGGCGCGGGTGGCGTGCTGACTGCGTGCACCGGAAACGCCAAAGCCAAGGACTCAACCACACCGACTGCGGCCGCGGCATCGAACGCGAACAGCAGTACCGGCAAGACCGTCACCATCGGCTTCTCCGCACCGGCGGCCGATCATGGCTGGACGGGCGCCATCGCCAAGAACGCCACCGCCGAGGCGAAGAAGTTCAGCGACGTGAAGCTGGAGGCGGTGCAGCCCACCAACGACGTCACCGCCCAGATCGCCGCGATCGAGACGTTGATCAACAAGAAGGTCGACGTCATCGTCATGCTCCCCAATGACGGCAAGCAGCTGACCGCCGTCGCGAAGAAAGCGATGGCCGCTGGCATTCAGGTGATCAACCTGGACCGGGTCTTCGACACCCCGCTGGCCTACCGCACCTGGATCGGCGGCGACAACTACGGCATGGGCGTGAGTGCCGGCAGCTATATCGGCGATCAGCTGAAGTCGAAGGGGGTCAGCAACCCCGTCATTGCCGAGATCGCCGGCATCGACAGCTTGCCTCTGACGCAGCAGCGCAGTCAGGGCTTCAAGGATGCCCTCGCCCGCTACGGCTTCAAGGTCGGGCCTCGGCAGGCCGCCCAGTTCACCGTGCAGTCCGGGCAACAGGTGACGGCCAACCTGCTGCAGTCCGCCTCGCGCATCGATGCGATGTGGAACCACGACGACGACCAGGGCATCGGTGTCCTGGCCGCCATCAAGCAAGCCCACCGCACTGAGTTCTTCATGGTCGGTGGCGCCGGTTCGGCCAACGCGATGCGAGAGATCAAGTCCGGGTCGAGCGTGCTCAAGGCGACGGTCACCTATCCGCCGACGATGGCGTCCTCGGCCATCCAGCTGGCCCGGCTCATCGGCCAGACGAAGGGCATGACCGACCTCTCCCAGACCGAGGTGCCGTCTTCGATCACGCTGTACTCGGCGACCGTCACGAAGGACAACGTCGACAAGTTCCTGCCTCAGGGCTTCGAGTCCTGATCCAGGGAGACGTTGATGACGGTCGAAAGGTCAGCGATCCGGGTCGGCATGGTCGGCTACGGCTTCATGGGCGCGGCGCACTCCCAGGCGTGGCGCTCGGTCGGCCCGTTCTTCGACCTGGGTCGCCAACCGGCCATGGTCGCGTTGTGCGGCCGTGATCAGGAGGCGGTCACCGTCGCAGCCGAGCGAATGGGTTGGCACGACGTCGAGACCGATTGGAAGCAGCTCGTCACTCGCGACGACATCGACCTCGTCGACATCTGTACTCCCGGTGGGAGTCACGCAGAAATTGCGATAGCCGCGCTGGAAGCCGGCAAGCACGTCTTCTGTGAGAAGCCGTTGTCGAACACGCTGCCCGAGGCCGAGGCCATGGTGGCGGCCGCGGCCAAGGCGCAGGAGCGTGGTGTCCGCAGCATGGTCGGGTTCAACTACCGGAGGGTGCCCGCGCTCGCCCTGGCCCGCCGACTCGTCGCCGACGGCCGCCTTGGCACGATCCGGCACGTCCGGGCGGTGTACCTGCAGGACTGGATCACCGATCCGGAGTTCCCGCTGGTCTGGCGCCTGCAACGCGATCTCGCCGGATCGGGTGCGCTGGGTGACATCGGCTCGCACATCGTCGATCTCGCTCAGCACGTCATCGGTGATCGGCTGACCCGGGTCAGCGGGCTCACCGAGACGTTCATCCGCCACCGACCGCTGTCCGGTGGCGCATCCACCGGCCTGAGCGCGAGCGGTGGTGAGGGCATCGGCGAGGTGACCGTGGATGACGCCGCGTTGTTCCTCGGCCGGTTCGGCGGAGGAGCGGTTGCGTCCTTCGAAGCCACGCGATTGGCTACCGGCCGCAAGAACGCCATGCGGCTCGAGATCAACGGCAGCGCCGGGAGTCTGGCGTTCGACTTGGAGTCGATGAACGAACTGTCCTTCTACGACGGCACCCAGCCGGCCGACACCGCGGGCTTCCATCGAATTCTTGTCACCGAGCCGACGCATCCGTACGTCGCCGCCTGGTGGCCGCCAGGACACCTGCTCGGCTACGAGCATTCGTTCACCCACGAGGTCGCCGACCTTCTCGCCGACATCGCCGCCGACCGCGACCCCACGCCGTCGTTCGCGGACGGCTTGCAGGTACAGCAGGTGCTCACAGCCGTCGAACGCTCGGCCGCCGGCGACGGCGGCTGGGAGGATGTCGGCCGCTAGTTGTTCGCGGATCTCAGCCCCGGTTGCTTCGAGCGTAAGGAAGACTCGCCATGCCACGCCCGGTCACGTTGTTCACCGGCCAATGGGCCGACCTACCGTTCGACGAGGTGTGCCGCCTGGCCTCCGGCTGGGGTTACGACGGTCTGGAGATCGCCTGCTGGGGCGATCACTTCGAGGTCGACAAGGCGCTTGCCGATGACAACTATGTGTCCGACCGGCTCGACATCCTCAAGCGGCACAACCTCGAAGTATTTGCGATCTCCTGCCATCTGACCGGCCAGGCCGTCTGCGACCACCCGATCGACGAGCGGCACAAAGGAATCCTGCCTGAGCGCATCTGGGGCGACGGCGAGGCGGAAGGCGTCCGCCAGCGGGCGGCCGCGGAAATCAAGGACACCGCGCGAGCAGCGGCGAAGCTGGGCGTGAAGACGGTCATCGGGTTCACCGGCTCGTCCATCTGGCACACGGTCGCCATGTTCCCTCCGGTGCCGCCGGAAATGATCGATGCCGGCTACCAGGATTTCGCCGACCGCTGGAACCCGATCCTGGACGTGTTCGACGAGGTCGGCGTCCGGTTCGCGCACGAGGTGCACCCGAGCGAGATCGCCTACGACTACTGGACGACCGTCCGCGCCCTGCAAGCGATCGGGCATCGGGAAGCGTTCGGGCTCAACTTCGATCCGAGCCACTTCATCTGGCAGGACCTCGACCCCGTCGGCTTCCTCTACGACTTCCAAGACCGGATCTATCACGTCGACTGCAAGGAATCGGTCAAGCAACTCAATGGCCGTAACGGTCGCCTGGGCTCACACCTCCCCTGGGCCGACCCACGTCGCGGTTGGGATTTCGTGTCGACCGGGCACGGGGACGTGCCGTGGGAACCGATCTTCCGGATGTTGAACTCGATCGGCTATGACGGGCCGATCAGCGTCGAATGGGAAGACGCCGGCATGGACCGACTCGTCGGGGGCCCGGACGCATTGGCGTTCATCCGCAAGCTCACGCAGATCGAGCCGCCGGCATCGGCGTTCGACGCCGCCTTCTCCAGTAAGCGCTGAGAGTCAGGGGGGCCCGGCCGATCGACGCAGTTGTGCGGCGGTCCCGTCCGGCTGGCTCAGCTTGGCCGATGCGCGGTCCGGGCGGGATTGAGGGGGCCGGGTGGTGCGGGCCGGTCGAGAAGCGTTCAATGGTCCGTTATGACGGCCGTGCGCGACCGATCCGACAGTGACGGCGCCGATCCAGACTGGGAGTACGCGCCGCTGCGTATCCCGGCCGAGGTGACCGGCCTCAACGCAGCGGCGCAACTTTCGTTGCATGCCGAATTCGGGGGCTGGGAACTCGCCCGGGTGGTGCGCTACATGGACGGAAGCCGGCGGGTGACGCTGCGGCGCAAGCGGCGCAAGAGCCCGGTGCCCCTCCCCGGCCTGTCCGTCTGAGCCTGTGCCCCGCGGCCAAAACGAACGTCCCCGCCGGCCTCGGAGGCCGGCGGGGACGTCTATTTCGGGGGGGCTAGGGGTCAGAGGGTGACGTGACCGCCACAGCGCCGGCTGCCGAGGGCGGCCCAGGCGGTGATCGAGTCGCGGCCGACCCGATTGGCGGTGAGCCGGTGGACCGTGAACGAGCCGCTCGGTGCAACCGTCCGCGGCCGACCGGCGTAGATGATCTTGCCGTTGTCCTTGAGGATGACGTGCCACACCTGGCCGGCGCGGTTCGTGTCGACCTGGTACTCGACCTCGATGCGAGCGTCGTCATGCTTGGCCTTGAGCTTGAATACGCCGCCGCCTGAGCAATGGCCGCTGTTGACGACCGCGGTGCTGCCGCCGTGCGAGGCGGACGCGGGTCCGGCCAGGACGAGCGGAGCACCGAACGCGGCGACGAGGGCGGCGGCGGAGAGGGTGCGGGTTGCGAGATTGTTCATGACTGCCTCCTGATGGGCGGTTGTGCTGACATCAGGAACCCTCGTCGCGATGCGGTCGTAGTCGCCATCGCCCAAACGGGCTAGGTACTGCGTGGGTCAGGTCGGGTCGGGTTGCTGCTCGCGCGGAAGGTGCTCCCGCGCCCACATGGCGGCCGACGTGCGGTCACCGACGCCGATCCGCCGGAACACGTTGCCCAGGTGGACCTTGACGGTCTGCTCGGAGATGCCGAGCGAGCGGGCGATCTGCTTGTTGGCCAGACCCTTGCTGACGAGCTCGAGCACCTCGCGCTCCCGCCCGCTGAGCTGCTCGGCCGGCGCAGCGGAGCGGTGGCTCGGCAGCAGGGCCATGGCCACACGCGGATCGAGCGGAGCCTCCCCGCGGGCGGCGGAGCGCACCGCACCGAGCAGGTCGTTTGGGTCGCAGTCTTTGAGCAGGTATCCGACCGCACCCGCGGCGAGCATCTGTGAAACCCGGTCCTTGTCGCTGAACGAGGTCAGCGCCACGACCCGCAGCTCGGGGTGTTCGCCCACCAGTGCGCGGGTGGCTTCGATGCCGTCCAGCACCGGCATCGAGATGTCCATGAGTACGACGTCCGGTGCAGTGGTCCGCGCCAGGTCGAGAGCCTGCCGGCCGTCGGCGGCCTCACCGATGACGTCGATGTCCGCCGCTGCCTCGAGCAGCCCGGCGAGCCCGGCTCGGACCAGCCGATGATCGTCGACGAGAAGAACCCGGATCACGACAGCGTCACGTCCATTCGCACTCGGGTGCCGGCTCCTGGGGCGGACGCGATGGCCAGGCCGGCACCGATCCGCTCAGCGACGTCGGTCATCAAGGTCAGGCCGAAGTGGCCCGTCGGGCTGCCTGCGGACGAGGCGGGGAAGCCGGTTCCGTCGTCGGTGATCTCGAGTCGGGCGGCATTGTCGTGCCGGATCAACGACATGTCGACGCGGCTCGGCCGCGCGTGTTTGACCGCGTTGCGCAACGACTCCTGCGCTACCCGGAAGATCGCCTCCTGCTGCTCGGCCGTGGGTTGCTCGGCCAGCTCGTCGTCGACGTCGAGCGTCACCTCCACATCGTGGCCGGCGACGCTGGTGGTCAGGTCGCGCAGGGCCGCGGCGAGACCGGCCGAGCGCAGGCTGGGCGGGTAGATGTCGACGAGAAGCGACCGCATGCTGCCCAGTGTGCTGCGTACGGTGGCCGCGGTGTCCCGCAACCGCTCGGCCTGCATCGTGTCGCCCGCCGCCTCGGCTCGTTCCGCCGCGCCGGCGACCGCGAACGAGGTGGCCGCCAACTGTTGCACGGCCCCGTCATGCAGGGTCGCGGCAATGCGACGGCGCTCGGCGTCAGAGGCGTCCAGTGCCCGTTGCATGAGCTGCTCCCGGGCCTGCTGCGCGCGGCGCGTGCGTCCGACCAGCGCCCAGGCCACCGGCAGCAGCA
>JAOPVG010000502.1 GCA_025966255.1 Jatrophihabitans sp. | reverse complement strand
CGTCTCGGTCAGCCTCAGCGCCGGCCACAGTGCCAGCGGGCTGAGGCCGAGCGCACTCATCGCCAGGATCTGGTTCGGGCTCATCGAGCTCAGCGCGTCCTTGCCCGCCGTCATCGACTCGTGGTCTCATTCTAGACGTTCGGCGGGGTCGTGCCGATCGGTGCCGAGGTTGCACATCACGGCACCGACAGCATTGCCGCCGCCATCGCCTGAACCGGGCCCCTCACCGTGGAGCGATACCGGCACCATCGCGATGAGCGACGAGTCGGGCAGCGCGTCGAGGCTGGCCATGTACTGGCGCAACGCTCCTGAGCACATGGCGAGCACCACGTCGTTCACGGTTGCGTCGGTGGCCTTGCCGATCGCCTGGATGCGCTCGATGGGCCACGACTGCGCGGCGAATCGTCGGGCGCCGGTGATCCCGACGTTGAACATCGACTTCGGCGCCGACAGCGACAGCGAGCCGCTCTGCTCGTTGATCGCGCGGTTCACGGTGCGGAGCAGGGCCGGGCCAAGGCCGACGGCGTCGCCAACCAGATGCCGCACATTGGCTGCGGCGCCCCGGCCGGAACCGCCCTCGCGCGGCGGGCGCGGCGTGCGCTCGCGTGGCGCCCACGGGGCGGGCATCCCGCGCTCGTCCGGGTTCTCGCTGAGCATCCGCGAGAGCATGCGCAGCGCGGACACGCCGTCGACGAGTGAGTGGTGCACCTTGAAGTACAGGGCGTAGCGGCCGTCCTCGAGCCCCTCGATGAGGTGCATCTCCCAGAGCGGACGGTGCCGGTCGAGCAGGCTCGAGTGCAAGCGGGAGCACAGCGCCAGCAGCTCCAGGATCCGACCAGGTCGGGGCAGCGCGTTGCGGCGCACGTGGTGTTCGAGGTCGAACTCGCGGTCGGTCTCCCAGCCCCATTGCCCGAGCGTGGTGAGCGAGCGGCGCGGCCGTTTCTGGAACAGTGGCGCGACCTCGTCGGCGGTGATCGCCTCTTCGAACATGGTGCGGACGTCGAGCGCGTCGGCGCCGTCCGGTGGCTCGAAGAGCTGCAGGCTGCCCACGTGCATCGGGTGTTCCCGCGACTCGGCCATGAGGAAGAGCGAGCTCGTCGGTGACATAGGCCGCAACATGCCATGATTCTGACACCGACCCGTCCAGATGGGCCGATCGCGAGCACCGAAAATCAGAGGCGCGGCGCCGGCGCGGTGTGGATCGCTCCGTGGGCGTCGGAGCAGTGCTCGGCGTCGTGGGCCGGGGCGTCGGCGTGATCGACCTGCAGGGTGACGTGCCCGATCCCGTACGAGCCGGCCAGCAGGGCGCGCAGCGACGCCGCGACCGCGTGGCAGTCGTACTGCGGATTCACCAGCACGTGGGCGGACAGCGCGGTGTCCCGCGATCCCAGCACCCACACGTGCAGGTCGTGCACCTCGGCGACGCCGTCGGCCGCGACGAGGTCGGCTCCCAGCGTCTGCGGGTCGACCCCGGACGGTGCGGCCTCGAGGAACACCCGCCCGGCCGCGCGTACGAGCCCGGCTCCCGTCCACGCCATGAGGACCGCAACCACGAGCGTGGCCACCGCGTCGGCGCGCAGCCAGCCCGTCCACACAATGACCAGCCCGGCGACCAACGTGGCGGCAAAGGCCCAGATGTCGGTGACCAGATGGGCGAGCACCCCCCGCACGTTCAGGCTGGTGGTGTCGGCGCGCCCGGCCAGCCAGGTGGCCAGGAGGTTCACCACCGCACCGATCACCGCCACGACCGCGACCAGCCCGCCGTGCACGTTGGACGGATCGAACAGACGCCGGATGCCTTCGACGGTGAACCACAGCGCGAGCAGCAACAGGGTGATGCCGCTGGCCTGTCCGGACAGCGCGTCCACCCGGGCGAACCCGTAGGTGTAGGCGCCGTGCGCCGGCCGTTCGGCGATCCGGGACGCCACCACCGCCAGCAGCAGCGCCGCGGCGTCGGTCAGCATGTGCCCGGCGTCGGCGATCAGGGCCAGCGAGTGGGCCATCAGGCCGGCGACGACCTCGGCCGCCATGAAGGTCACCACGACGACCAGGGCGGTCAGCAGCCAGCGGCGGTCGGCCTCACCCGACGGCTGGTGCTCGTGGTCGTGGCTCCTCACCCCTCCACTGTCACACAGCAGGCCCCGGCCGGCACGTCACCAGCCGGCATCCAACGGACGGCCCTCGGCGTATCCCGCCGACGTCTGGACGCCGACGACGGCACGCTGGTGCAGTTGCTCGAGGTTGGCGGCACCGGCATAGGTGCACGCGGACCGGACGCCGGCGGTGATCGTGTCGAGCAGGTCCTCGACGCCCGGCCGCGCCGGGTCGATGTACATCCGGCCGCTCGAGATGCCCTCCTCGAACAACCCCTTGCGAGCTCGCTCGAACGCACTCTCCGCGCTGTTGCGGCTGGCGACGGCCCGCGCCGACGCCATCCCGAAGCTGTCCTTGAAGGCTCGGCCGTCCGGGGCGACGTGCAGGTCGCCCGGCGATTCGTAGGTGCCGGCGAACCAGGACCCGATCATGACGGCAGACGCCCCGGCCGCGAGCGCGAGCGCGACGTCGCGTGGGTGGCGCACTCCTCCGTCGGCCCAGACGTGCCGGCCGAGCGCGGCCGCCGCCTCCGCGCACTCGAGCACGGCCGAGAACTGGGGACGTCCGACGCCCGTCATCATCCGGGTCGTGCACATCGCGCCGGGTCCGACGCCGACCTTCACGATGTCGGCTCCGGCGGCGATGAGGTCGCGAGTGCCTTCGGCCGACACGACGTTGCCGGCGACGATCGGCACGTGCAGGGCCAGCGACCGCACCGCCTCAAGGGCCTCGATCATCCGTTGCTGGTGTCCGTGCGCCGTGTCGAGCACGAGCAGGTCGATGCCGGCGTCGAGCAGGTCGGCGGCCCGTGCCTTCACGTCGCCGTTGACCCCCATTGCGGCCGCGACCCGGAGCCGGCCGTTGGGATCGAGCGCCGGCCGGTAGATCGTCGAGCGCAGCGCGCCGGTGCGGGTGAGGATGCCGACGAGGCGCCCGTCGGCGTCGACGACGGGTGCAAGCTTGCGGCGGTTCGCGTCGAGCTCATCGAAGGCCCGGGCCGGATCGATCCCCTCGTGAAGGGTGAGCGGGGACGGCGTCATCACCTGGTGCAGCTGCGCGAACCGCTCCGCTCCGGCGCAGTCGCCCTCGGTGACGACTCCGACCGGACGGTCGTCGTCCACGACGATCACCGCGCCGTGCGCCCGCTTGTGCAGCAGCGCGAGGGCATCGCTCACCGTGCTGTGCGGGGCGAGGGTGAGCGCGGTGTCGACCACCAGGTGCCGGCGCTTGACCCACTCGACGACCTCGTGCACGACCGGCACCGGGATGTCCTGGGGCAGGACGGCCAGGCCGCCGCGGCGGGCCACGGTCTCGGCCATGCGGCGGCCGGCGACGGCGGTCATGTTGGCAACGACCAGCGGGATGGTGGTGCCGCTGCCGTCGGAGGTCGTGAGATCCACGTCGAAACGGGATCCGATCTCGGATCGGGCCGGGACCATGAAGACGTCGTCGTAGGTCAACTCGAACGACGGCGGGGGCTCAATGAAGCGCACGAGTCACTGAGTCTACCGGCGGCAGCGACCCACCCCGCTCCCCCTACGCTGGCCGGGTGCTGGCGGTCTTCGACATCGACGGTGTCGTCGCCGACGTCCGGCACCGCCTGCACCACCTCGAGCGGCGCCGATCGTGGCACTCGTTCTTCGATGCCGCCGGCGAGGACACCCTGCTCGACGAGGGCGCCCGATTGGTGGCCGACCTCGGGCGCGAGCACGACATCATCTGGCTCACCGGCCGACCGGAGTGGCTGCGCCACACCACGGCGGACTGGCTGACCGGGCACCGTTTGCCCGGTGATGAGCTGTACCTGCGCCCGCCCGGCGACTACCGCCCGGCCCCGCAATACAAGGTCGATGTGCTCCGCAGCCTGGCTCCCCGGGGGATCGCTGCGTTCATCGACGACGACGACGAGGTGGTGCGGGCGGCCCTGGCGGCGGGCTTTCCGGCCGTCCTCGCCGACTGGGTGCCGCGCAGCCAGGCGCTGCGAGAGGCCCAGGACCGGAATGGCCGGACGTGATGTCCGGTTGAAGTAGGTGTGAGGTAACGGTAAGATAACAGTTCACACGAATCTCACACGGATCGCAGAATCACAGGCATTCAATGGCTTTACACAACTCGAGCGAGTGCGCTGGACAAGTTGCAAACTAAGAGCACACTTGAGGCGAGCCCCGACCGAAAGCGATTACAGGACCCGACATGATCGACACCAAGATCGAGACCGCCGCACGCCACTCTTGCGTGCACATTCCCGCCTGCCCGACCGTCGACGACGCCGACCGCGACGCCGCCCATGTCGTGTCCGCGCACCCCGAGCAAGGCTGGAGTCTTCTGTGCAACGGCGTCGTCGTCTTCGAGGACTTCGGCGAGCTGCTCCCCAGCGGGGAGTGCACCGGTGCTCGACGTCGGGAACTGCTGATGGCCTCGCCCCACCGCCAGGCCAGCTGACTCAGCCGACGGCCGCGGCCACTTCCGCAGGCGTTGCGGTGGGCAGGTGGGTCGAGCGGCGCCGAGACCGTAGCTGCGATCCCACCACCCGCGCCACGACATAGAGCACGAAGCTGATCGTCGTGATCGGCACACTGGGCGTGACATTCACCGTCAGGCTCATGAAGATCCCGCCATCCGCGGCCAGCAGCGCGATGAGCACCGACAGACCTGTCACCACCGCCGGCCGCGCCGACAGCCGATGCGCCGCCGCCGCCGGGGTGATCACCAGGCAGAGCACGAGGGTCGTCCCCACGATCTGGGCCGCCTCCGTGACCGTGAGCGCGAGCAGCACCAGGAACACCAGCCCGACGAAGC
>JAOPVG010000499.1 GCA_025966255.1 Jatrophihabitans sp. | reverse complement strand
ACGGCCTCGAAGGACGGCTTGAGCCCGCCGAGGGACTCGGGCGTCGTGCCCGGACGGGGGAACTCGTCGTGGTCCAGGACGATCTGGCCGTTGAGGTCACGTACCGGGATCACTGAGCGGGCGAAGTTGCCGTTGGCGATCGCCTTGCCGGCGCGGTCCTGCGACTCGGCCGCGTAGGTGTCGACGTCGAGCCGACTGAAGCCCTCCATCGTGGCGATGAGGTCGGCGCTGACGCCCTGCGGGACGAAGCTGGTGTCGTACGCGGTCTCGGGGTCCATCGCCCAGGGTCCGCCATCCGAGCCCATCGGGACCCGCGACATCGACTCGACGCCGCCGGCAAGGATGAGGTCCTCCCAACCGGAGCGCACCTTCTGCGCGGCGATGTTGACGGCCTCGAGGCCGGAGGCGCAGAACCGGTTCAGCTGGAAGCCCGGACCGGACGAGACGTAGCCGGCGGCCAGGGCGGCGGTGCGCGCGATGTCAGCGCCCTGCTCGCCAACCGGGGACACGCAGCCGAGGATGACGTCCTCGACTGCGGCGGGGTCGAGGCTGGGGTTGCGGTGCTTGATCTCCTCCAGCAGCCCGACCACGAGCGAGACGGGCTTCGTGCCGTGCAGCGATCCGGTGTCCTTGCCGCGGCCGCGCGGAGTGCGCACGGCGTCGTAGACGAAAGCTTCGGTCATGGTCCCTACCGTCCTGTCGAAACTGCTCGAATGGTCCCAGTCTTACTGTCACAGTAGCCAAGCGCCAGTGATTGTGTTCTGGTCTACGCTCGCCGGATGACCGGTGTGGAAGTGACGGCGGTCGATGGTGAGTTCACCGTCGACGAGCTCGCGGCGCGTACCGGCATGACCGTACGCACGGTTCGGTTCTACGCAAGCGAGGGCTTGTTGCCCCCGCCCGAGCGCCGCGGCCGCATCGCCTATTACGACGCGCGGCACCGGATGCGGCTCGAGCTCATCCGCACCTTGCAGGGCCACGGCTACACCCTGGCTGCCATCGAACGCGTGCTCGCCCGCATCCCGCACGACGCCGCGCCGGCCGAGTACGCGGTGCACAGCGCGGTACTGGCGCCCTGGCTGCCCGACCAGTCCGAGGAGCTCGACCGCGCCGCACTGGATCGCCGCGTCGGCCGGCGGCTGACGGACGAGCAGGTCGCCTACCTCGCGTCGGTCGGGGCGCTCGAGGCCGTCGGTGGCGACCGCTACCGCACGTCCCCAGGGGTGCTCGGACACGCCGTCGAACTGCTCCAGATGCCGATCCCGCCCGCCGTCCTCGCCGAGTCGGCCGCCATCATCGACGAGCACGCGACGGCCGTGGCGAACGGGCTCACCGACGTGTTCGCCCGCGCCATCTGGGGCCCATATCAGCGGGGCGAGCTCGATCACGAACAGGTGGTGGCGCTGCTCGAGCGCATGCGCCCGCTCGCGCTGCAGGGACTGATCAGTGCCTTCGGCCGCGCCGCCGACCACGCCGCCCGGCGGGGGCTGGAGGGGGACTGACCGTCAACGGCGGCGGGTGCAGAGGTCGTTCACGTTGGGCGTGAGGGCATCCGTGCTGCACACCGCGGGCAGCGCCTTGGCGATCGCCGTCGACAGGGGCGGCAGCTTGTCGGCCCCCTGGTAGTTCGCCGGGATCGTGATCGACACGTACGCGGCGCGGTCGACGGTGGTGTACACGTTCGCGTCGCCGTCGCGCTGCACGTCGTAGTACGGCCCCGTACCGGCGCCGCCCAGGATGAACTGCGCGCCCGATCCCGCCTTGAGGTCCTTCGGCCGAGCGACCCCGCACTGCAGGACGATCGCGGGATCGCCCCACGCGACGACGTACGGCGTCTCGGGCTTGGTGTGCACCACCCGCGGGTCGAGTCCGGTCAGCGTGACCGGTAGCTGCGCCAGCACCTTCGCGCACGGCCCGGCCTGCTCGTCCGCCAGCGGCGGCGCACTGGCCTCGATGGCCGGTAGGTTGCCCGGCGCGGTCGTCGGCGTCGGAGCGCCGGAGCCGGTTATGGCGCCGATCGCGAACGCAAGGATGACGATGAGCGGGAGCGTGACACCGGTCGCGATGAGCGCGGCGCGGCGGTGGACCGGGTCGATCAGGGAACTCCGCTCAGAGATGCACGACGGGACACGTCAGCGTACGTGTGATGCCGTCGACGGCCTGAATGTTGGCCACCACCAGCTTGCCCAGTTCGTCCACTGTCCCGGCCTCGGCGCGCACGATGACGTCGTACGGACCGGTTACGTCCTCGGCCGTCGCCACGCCGGCCAGGCCGGTGATCTGCTCGGCCACCGCTGCGGCTTTGCCGACCTCGGTCTGGATCAGGATGTACGCACTGACGCTCATCGACGCCCTTTCATCGGTGCGCCTACGATTCAAACCGGCGTGCTGTCGGGCACGTCGGCCTGTCGCGGCGCGTCCTCTCCTCGTCGAGACTGCTGGACCGGTAGAACGTAGCGCAGGCGGTGCGGACCGGACATCGACCGGTTGTCCGATCAGCCAGAGCAACCAAGGCACGCGGGCCGTGCCGACCTGAGAGGGCGATCAGTCATCACCGTTTCCGACGTCGGGGAGTTCGGGCTCATCTCGCGGGTGGTCGCCGGTCTGGAGTCCGCGCCGTCAACGCTGCTGGGCCCGGGCGACGACGGCGCCGTCGTCGCCACGCCCGACGGCCGGGTAGTCGTCTCCACGGACATGCTCGTCGAGAATCGGCATTTCCGGCGCGACTGGTCGACGGCCGAGGACGTCGGCCACAAGGCCGCCGCCCGCGCGTTCTCCGACATCGCCGCGATGGGGGCCGCCCCCACGGCCCTGCTGCTCAGCTTCGCCGCGCCGGGCAGCCTCGAGCTGTCCTGGGTGGACGGGCTGATGAGCGGGCTGCGGGCCGAGTGCGCGGCCGTCGACGCCGCCATCGTGGGCGGCGACGTGACTGCAGCCGATCTGATCGTCCTCAGCCTCACTGCGCTCGGCGATCTGGACGGCAACGCGCCGGTGACGCTGGCCGGCGCGCGCCCGGGTGATGTCGTGGCCGTGTGCGGTCGCCTCGGCTGGGCCGCGGCGGGATTCGCCGTGTTGGGCCGGGGCTTCCGGTCGCCGGTGCAGGTGGTGGCGGCGCACCGCCGTCCCGAGCCGCCCTACTTCGAGGGGCCGCGCGCCGCCGCTCTCGGCGCCACGTCCATGACCGACGTCAGCGACGGCCTGGTGGCCGACCTCGGGCACATCGCCGACGCGAGCGGGGTGCGCCTCGACCTCCGTGGCGACGCCGTCGACGTCCCGGCCAAGCTGCGCGAAGTGGGCGCCGCGCTCAACGTCGACCCGCTGCTCTGGGTGCTCACCGGCGGGGACGACTACGCCCTCGCCGCCACCTTCCCGCGGGAGACTGACCTGCCCGACCCGTGGCGGACGATCGGTGTGGTGGCCGAGGGCGAGGGCGTGCGCGTGGACGGCCGGCGCTGGCCGGAGGGCGGCCACGAGCACTTCCGTTAAGGGGCATCGCCGTTAAGGTGCATCGCCGCGCTGAATCGGTGACCGGCCGCGGCCGTAGTGTCGCCGTCGTGGAGTTCGTGATCGAGGCGCGTCCGTATGACCATCCCGACGCCGTGCGCATGGTCGCCGAGGTGCAAGCCGAGTACGTCGTGCGCTACGGCGGCCCGGACGCGGCGGTGGTCGACCCGGCCGAGTTCGTATTGCCCAACGGCCTGTTCCTCGTCGGTCTGCTCGACGGCCTGGCCGTCGCGACGGGCGGCTGGCGGATCATCGACGCCGACGTCGCCGAGATCAAGCGCATGTACGTCGCGGCCACCTTCCGTCGGCGCGGACTGTCCCGGCTGTTGCTCGCCGAGATCGAACGCACCGCGGCGCGGGCTGGGGTCGAGCGGCTGGTGCTCAACACCGGTCCCGAGCAGCCCGAGGCCGTTGCCCTGTACGAGCAGTCCGGCTACCTTCCCACTCCCGGCTTCGGCCACTACGCGTGTCACCCGCACGCGCTGTTCTATGAGAAGAAGCTCACCTGATCGGCTCGGGTCTGACCCCCACGGCCGGCTCGGGCCCCACCGCCGTCGCGTCGCCGATCTTGACCCGTCCACGGCGGGTCAGCGAGATCGGACGCGGCGCACCAAACCGAAAAGGCCCGCCTCGCCTTCGCGAGACGGGCATTCAGCACGTACTGGGAACGGCCTCAGCCGCGGGTGACCTTGCCCGCCTTGAGGCAGGAGGTGCACACCTTGAGGCGGCGGCGGGTACCCGGGGCGACCACTGCACGTACGGTCTGCACGTTCGGGTTCCACCGGCGGTGGGTGCGGCGGTGCGAGTGGGAGACGGCCATGCCGAAGCCCGGACCCTTGCCGCAGACGTCGCAGACGCTGGCCACGTGGAACTCCTCAGGAAGCGGACGATGAAGGTGATGAATCCGGTGACCCGACCGGCGCCGGGCAACCTGAGCAGTCTAACGGCTGCCGGTCGCGGCGGCCAAACCGCCTGGGTTGGCCGCGGATCCGGCCCGCGTCGGGCCCGGCCAGTATCCTGCGGCGGGTCGGAGGCGCGTGGCGCGCCTCCCTGGGCTGGGGATGGCTGGCGGTGATCGTGCTGGACACGCTGGATGCCGCGGCCGTGCGCCGGTGGAGCCGCATCGCCGTCGAACTGCTCGCGGCCCATCGCAGCGAGATCGACGCGCTCAACGTCTTCCCGGTGCCCGACAGCGACACCGGCACCAACATGTTGCTGACCCTGCGCGCCGCTGCCGATGCCCTGGCCGCCGAAGAGCCCGCCGACGCCGCCGCAGCGTTGGCCACGATGTCCGACGGCGCCGCCCTCGGCGCAGTCGGCAACTCCGGCTTCATCGTGTCGCAGATCCTGCGGGGCCTCGCGTCCGCCGCCGGCGAGAGCGGTGAGTGCGACGGTGACGTCGTGGCCGCCGGCCTTGATGCGGGCGCCACGTTCGCGCGGGCCGCAGTGGTCAGCCCCGTCGACGGAACGATCCTCACGGTGGCGCGGGCCGCCGCCGACCAGGCCCGGGGCGCGACGCTCGGCGAGGTCGTCACCGCTGCGGTCGCCGCGGCGGATGAAGCGCTGCAGCGCACCACGATGCAACTGGTCGATCTCGCTGAGGCGGGCGTCGTCGACGCCGGCGGCCGTGGGTTGGTGGTGCTGCTCGACGCGCTGGCCCGCACCGTCACCGGCGCCGCCGCCGTGCTGACACCGGTGTTCACTCCGGCGCGGCGCCACGAAGCGACGCGCGAGAGCGGCAGCCCGGAGTTCGGTTTCGAGGTCCAGTACCTGCTCGACGCACCGGAATCCGCCGTCGATACCTTGCGCGTTGCCCTCGCCGAGCTGGGCGACTCGGTGGCCGTGGTGGCGGCCGGCACCGGCACCTGGAAGGTCCACGTCCACGTGAACGACGCCGGCGCGGCGATCGAGGCCGGCGTGGAGGCCGGCCGGCCGCACCAGATCGCCGTCGTCCGCTTCGCCGACCAGATCGACGCCGCCGACAGGGCCGCGAGTGCCGTGGTCGCCGTGGCCCCCGGCGCCGGCCTCGCCCACCTCTTCGAGGCCGAGGGCGTGTACGTCGTGGACAGCGGCCCGGATGCCGACGGCGACGGCGCGATCGGTCCGTCCACCGAAGAGGTCGTCGCCGCGATCCACGCCACCGGCGCCCGCGAGCTCGTGCTCCTGCCCAACGCATCACGGGTCACGGGCGTGGCCGAGGCCGCGGCCGCTCACGTGCGGGCCCAGGGCGTGCGCGTGTCCGTCGTGCCCACCCGCTCACCGGTGCAGGGCCTCGCCGCGATCGCGGTCCACGACGCGACCCGCCGCTTCGATGACGATGTCGTCGCCATGGCCGAGGCGGCGGCGGCAACCCGGTTCGCCGAGCTCACCATCGCCCAGGCCGAAGGACTCACCGCCGTCGGCATCTGCGAGCCGGGCGACGTGCTCGGCCTGATCGACGGCGAGGTCGTCGAGATCGGCCGCGGCATGCTCGCGGTCGCATTCAATCTCGTGGACCGGCTGCTGGGCGTGGGGGCCGAACTGATGACCATCCTCGTCGGGGCCGACGCACCGAATCGTGCCGGCGCGCTGATCGAGGCCCACGTCCGCGAACGAGCGCCGTTCACCGACGTCAGCGTGTACGACGGCGGCCAGCCCGATCACCCGGTGATCATCGGAGTCGAGTAACGCGATGGCCTCTCTCGACACCCCGCTGCCCGACGTCGTCGGCGGCCGCACCGCCAAGCCGTTGGAAAAGGCATTCGGCATGCGTACCGTGCGCGATCTGCTCGGGCACTACCCACGCCGGATGGCCGAACGCGGCGAGCTCACCGAGCTTGGCTCACTTCGGGTCGACGACGAGGTCACCGTGGTGGCCGACGTCCTCAGCAGCACGATCAAGCGGGCGCCGAGCGGGCAGCGCCGCGAGGTCGTCGTCGGTGACGGCCGGGCCCGGCTGCATCTCGTTTTCTTCGGCAAGGGCGTGTGGCGGAGCAAGGATCTCGTCCCCGGCAGCCGCGGCTTGTTCTCCGGCAAGGTCGGCCAGTTCAATGCCACCCGCCAGCTCGTCCACCCCGACTACCTGCTGCTGCGCGGCGACGGCGACGACCTGGAGGACGCGACGGCCGGCGTGTTCGCCAATCGGCTGATCCCGGTCTATCCCGCGACGCAGGCAGTTCGCACGTGGGTCGTCTCCAACGCCGTCCACCAGGCCCTCCTGATGCTCGACCCGGTACCCGACGGGCTCGATGCCGTAGTCCGGGCGCGCCGCGGTCTGCTCGACAGCGACTCGGCGCTGCGCGCGATGCACGAGCCCGACGACTACGAGAACTGGAAGTCGGCCCGCAAGCGCCTGGCGTGGGACGAAGCGATGGGCGTGCAGTTGGCCCTCGCGCAGCGGCGCTGGCTCTCGAGCTCGAACCCGGCCGTGCCGCGCCGACCCAAGCCCGGTGGGTTGCTCGAGGCGTTCGACGCCCGGCTGCCGTTCACGCTGACCGACGGTCAGCGCGAGGTCGGTGAGGTCGTGGCGGAAGAGCTCGGGCAGCCGCACCCGATGCACCGCCTGCTGCAGGGCGAGGTCGGCTCGGGCAAGACGGTGGTGGCCCTGCGGGCCATGCTGCAGACCGTCGACGCCGGCGGTCAGGCCGCGCTGTTGGCGCCCACCGAAGTGCTCGCCGCGCAGCACACCCGCACCATCGAGAGCTTGCTCGGCCCGCTCGCGCAGGGCGGGCGGCTCGGCGGGTCGGAGACGGCCACCCGGATCGCGCTTCTCACCGGCTCGCTGCCCACGGTCGCCCGCAAGACCGCGCTGCTCGAGGCAGCCACCGGTGTTGCGGGCATCGTCGTCGGCACGCATGCGCTGATCCAGCAGCACGTCAGCTTCGCCGATCTCGGTCTCGTCGTCGTCGACGAGCAACACCGCTTCGGCGTCGAGCAGCGCGATGCCCTGCGCAGCAAGGCCGAGCAGCCGCCGCACCTGCTGGTCATGACGGCCACCCCGATCCCACGCACCGTGGCCATGACCGTCTTCGGTGACCTCGAGACGTCCACGCTCGCCGAGCTGCCCGCCGGCCGGGCGCCCATCACGACCAGCGTCGTCCCCGCCACCGAAAAGCCGGCCTGGGTAGAGCGCGTGTGGCAGCGCATCCGCGAAGAGGTCGCGGCCGGGCACCAGGCCTTCGTCGTCTGCCCGCGCATCGGCGCCGACCTGGCCGAGTTCGACGCCGAGTTCGAGACCGTCGACGAGGAAGGCCCGCCCGGACGCCCCCCGCTCGCGGTGAGCGACGTACTGCCCATGCTCACTGACGGCCCACTGCACGGCCTGCGCGTCGCGCCGCTGCACGGCCGGCTGACGGCCGAGGACAAGGACCGCACGATGACCGAGTTCGCGGCCGGGCGCATCGACGTGCTCGTCGCGACCACCGTCATCGAGGTCGGCGTGGACGTCCCCAACGCCACGGTCATGGCCGTCCTGGATGCCGACCGGTTCGGGGTCTCGCAGCTGCACCAGCTGCGCGGGCGGATCGGCCGCGGCGGCCACCCCGGGCTCTGCCTGCTCGTCACCGACGTCGACGCGGAGGCCCCGGCCCGGGAGCGGCTCGACGCCGTCGCGGCCACGACCGATGGCTTCGCACTCGCGCGGCTCGTCGTCGAACAGCGCCGGGAGGGCGACGTGCTAGGCGCCGCACAGTCCGGCCGCCGCCGCCAGCTCAAGCTGCTGTCCCTGCTGCGCGACGAAGACCTCATCATCGCGGCCCGCGCCGAAGCCGCCGACATCGTGGCCGCCGATCCGACCCTCGCCGACCACCCGCTGCTCGCCGAGCAGGTCGCCGCGCTGGTGCGCGACGAGCAGGCCGAATACCTCGAGAAGGCGTAGCCGTGCCGCGCATCGTCGCCGGCCGGGCCAAGGGGCGCCGCCTCGCGGCACCGGCCCCCGGGACCCGCCCGACCTCCGACCGGGCCCGGGAAGCGCTGTTCAACTCGCTGAACTCGCTGCTCGACCTCGAGGGCGCCCAGGTGCTCGATCTGTTCGCCGGCACCGGCGCCGTCGGCCTCGAGGCGCTGTCGCGGGGCGCCCGGGAGGCGGTGTTCGTCGAATCCGAGCGCGCCGCCGCCGAGGTGCTTCGCCGCAACGTCGACGCCGTCGGTCTCCCCGGCGCGGCGGTGCGCAAGCGGACAGCGGCGACCTATCTCGCGGCTGCGGCAACCGACGGTCCGTTCGATCTCGTCTTCGCCGACCCGCCCTACGAACTCGAGCCGCAACCGTTGGCCGCGCTGCTCACATCCTTGGTCACGAACGGGTGGCTCGCGGCCGACGCCGTCGTGGTCGTCGAGCGATCGTCGCGGGGCAGCGGTCCGGACTGGCCGGACGGCATCGAGGCCGTGCGGGATCGGCGCTACGGCGCAGGCGTGCTTTGGTACGGTCGCCGACGATGAAACCCCCCGCAGAACTGTCCGCTGACGGCGTCATCGCCAAGGTGCGCCGCGTGCTGTGCCCCGGCTCGTTCGACCCGGTGACGAATGGCCACATCGACATCATCGGACGGGTGGCGAACCTGTACGACGAGGTCGTCGTCGCCGTGTTCGTCAACCAGTCGAAGTCGAGCCTGTTCACCGTCGAGGAACGGCACGAGATGCTGTCGGAGGTGACGGCCGAATACGGCAACGTCACCATCGACACCTTCGAGGGACTGGTCGTCGACTACTGCAAGGAACACGACATCGCCGTGATCGTGAAGGGCCTGCGTGCGGTCAGCGACTTCGACTACGAACTGCAGATGGCGCAAATGAACCGCGGCCTGGCCGGCATCGACACGCTGTTCATGCCGACAAACCCGGAATACAGCTTCCTTGCCTCTAGCCTGGTGAAGGAGATTGCGAAGTGGGGCGGCGACGTCGCGTCGCTCGTCCCGCCGAACGTCCTCAAGCGGTTGACGGAGCGCACCGGCTCCACGGGGTGATCGGGAGGCAGCAGTGACCGACCAGTCGTTGCGCCGCGTGGACGAACTGCTCAGCGAGCTGATCGAGACCGTCGAAACCGCCCGGGCCCTGCCGATGTCCGCCTCCTGCGTCCTGCCGCGTGAGCGGATCCTTGACCTCCTCGACGAGCTGCGCGAGGTGCTGCCGCCGGAGATGGATGAGGCGCGCACCGTCATCGCCCGTCGCGACAAGGTGCTGCAGGAGGCCTACGAGGCCGCCGCCGCCACCCGCGAACGGTCTGTGGTCGAGGCCGACACCGTGCTGGCCGATGCCGCGCACCGGGCCGAGCAGATGCTGGCCGAGGCCGACCGCGAGGCCGGGGAGATGATCCAGGCCGGCCGGGCCGAGCAAGGTCGCCTCGTCGCGGCCACCACCGTCCACCAGGCCGCCGCCCAGGCCGCCTCCGCACTTCGCAGCGACGTCGAGCGCTACCAGGCTCAGGTCACGGCCGAGGCCCAGGAGTACGACGCCCACCTCCGCGCCGAGGCCGACCGCTATGTCCACGACGCCCGCACCGACGCCGAGGGCTACGCGACGAAGCTCACCGCCGATGCCGAGGACTACGCCGAACGCACCCTCGACGAACTGGCCGCGGTGCTACACCGATCGGCGCTCACCGCCGAGCAGGGCCGTACCGCGCTGGCGCAACGGCGGGCCAGCGCCTGGGCGGCCGACGGCACCCCTGAGGAAGGCCAGCGTCCGCCGATTTCAGCGTGAGGCCCAGCCTCGGCTAGGCTGAACGACGGCCTCAACCCGATCAGGCCGTCTTCGTATGCCCGAGAACACAACACCGATGCCAAAGACAACGCGCGCTGACAAACCAGCCAACCCGCGCAGCCCGTTTGTCTTCGACCTACGCGAGCTTGGCCGCCAGCCCGGTTCGCTCAAGGAGTATCAGCGTCGTGTTCCCGCGCCTGCGGGGCTCGGTCTGGACGTCATCGGAGTGCCGGAAGGCGCCCCGCTCACACTGGAGCTTCGGCTCGAGTCGGTCACCGAAGGTGTGCTCGTCACCGGCACCATCTCGGCTCCGCTCACCGGGCAGTGCGGGCGGTGCCTCGATCCGGTCACCGATGAACTCGACGTCGAAGTCCAGGAGCTGTTCGCTTACCGCGACAGCGCCACGGACGAGACGACCGAGCAGGATGAGATCTACCGGGTCGACGGAGAACGCATCGACTTCGAGCCGGTAGTGCGTGACGCAGTGGTTCTCGCTCTTCCGTGGACTCCGCTGTGCCGGCCGGACTGCGCCGGTCTCTGCCCCACCTGCGGGCAGCGGCTGGACGATCTCCCGGCGGGACACACGCACGAAACGATCGATCCGCGCTGGGCGGCCCTGGCCGCCTTCGTCGACACCGACGGAACCTCCGACGGTCCGGCCGGCGCGTCCAGTGAGTCCATTGAATAGCTCGACGAATCAGGAGTAACCCGTGGCAGTTCCGAAGCGAAAGATGTCGCGCAGCAACACCCGGGCCCGCCGGTCGCAGTGGAAGACCACGGCGCCGACCCTCGTGCTGTGCCCGAATCGCGCCTGCGGCGAGATGAAGCTGCCGCACACGGCCTGCTCGAACTGCGGTCAGTACGACGGTAAGCAGGTCCTGTCCGTCTGAGCGGGCGACCAGAGTCCTCTCCTCGACCTGGCGGAGTTGATCCGGTGCCTGGCGCTACCACACCCGCCAATCAGGGCGGGCTGGCCGACGCGCTCGGCGTCTCCATGGACGCCGAGCTTCTCCGGCGCGCCTTGACCCATCGTTCGTACGCCTACGAGCACGGCGGGCTGCCGCACAACGAACGACTCGAGTTCCTCGGCGACGCCGTGCTCGGCATCGTCGTCACCGACACGCTGTACCGCGCGCACCCCGATCTGTCCGAGGGCAAGCTCGCCAAGCTGCGGGCGTCCGTGGTGAACATGCGCGCGCTCGCCACGGTCGCGCGGGACATCGGCGCAAACGGCCTCGGCAGCTTCATCCTCTTGGGCCGGGGCGAAGAAGGCACCGGTGGCCGGGACAAGTCGAGCATCCTCGCCGACACCCTTGAGGCGATCTTCGGCGCGATCTACGTCGAGCACGGGCTCGAAGTAGCCGGCCGCGTGATCCACGACCTGTTCGACGAGCTGCTCGACGACGTCGCCACGGCCGGCGCCGGCCTCGACTGGAAGACCAGCCTGCAGGAACTCACGGCCGAACACGGCCTGGGGGTGCCCGAGTACGTGATGTCCGCCACCGGGCCGGATCACGAGAAGACGTTCACCGCCCGGGCCTACGTCGCGGGCGAGCTGTTCTCCTCCTCGACCGGCCGCAGCAAGAAGGAAGCCGAGCAGCTGGCCGCCGAGACGGCCTGGCGGGCGATCTCGACGCGCACCGCCTCGACCGGCTGAGCCCGGCGTGCCGGAACTGCCCGAGGTCGAAACCGTTCGCGACGGGCTACAGCGCTGGGTCGCCGGGCGCACCATCGCCGCGGTGGACGTGGGGCACCCACGCTCCGTGCGCCGCCACCTTGGCGGCGGAACCGACCTCGCCGCCCGGTTGCGCGGACTGCGCATCGAGGCGGTTTCCCGCCGCGGCAAGTACCTGTGGTTGCCGCTCGCCGACGTCGACGGCTCCCGGGCGGAGGCGCTCGTCGCCCACCTCGGCATGAGTGGTCAATTGCTGGTGCAGCCGGCCGACGCCCCGGACGAAAAGCACCTGCACGTCCGGGTCACGTTCACCGACGGGGGCCGGGAGTTGCGCTTCGTCGACCAGCGGACGTTCGGCGGCATGATGCTCGACCAACTCGTGCCCGCCGTCGACCGGCCGACCGAGCGGGTGCCCGAACAGATCGCCCACATCGCCCGCGACCCGCTCGACCCGGCTTTCGACGACGCCCTGTTCGCGACCCGGCTGCGGCGCCGGCAGAGCGCGATCAAGCGGGCCCTGCTCGATCAGAGCCTGGTCTCGGGCATCGGCAACATCTACGCCGACGAATCCCTGTGGCGGGCCCGGCTGCACGGCGATCGGCGCGCGGCGGCACTGTCGCGATCGAAGGTGGCCGAGTTACTGACGAAGGCGCGGGAAGTGCTCACCGAGGCGCTCGGGGCCGGCGGGACGTCCTTCGACCCGCTGTATGTCGACGTCAACGGGCAGAGCGGCTACTTCGACCGGTCCCTCGCGGTGTACGGGCGGGAGGGGCAACCGTGTCCGCGCTGCGCCTCGCCGGTGCGCCGGACCAGCTTCATGAACCGGTCCAGCTTCTTCTGCCCGACCTGCCAGCGACCGCCCCGAGCCCCGCGCAGCGCGTGACGGACAACCGTTCACCCATCGTCCACAGCGGGGCCTGTGTTGACCCACCGTTATCCCAGTGAGACTATCAAGTGACAACACGGGAGTATTTGTCCTACGCTGCCCGCCACCCGAGTGGAAACGCCGGTATACCCGGGCTCCGTCGCAGCGATTGCAAAGCTCCCGCGGCGTCCACACCGAGACAATCTGCCCGATCGGGCCGGCGGGATCTACCGATCTCGACACCTCCGGGCATTCAGGGGAAGTGAAGGGTCGCCACATGGCACGCGCCCTGCTGGGACACGTAGGCATGCCCAATGAGCACGCTCTCGCGTACGAGGTGATGCGCCTCCGCCAGAGGGTCGCCGAGCTCGAGTCCGAGTTGACCAAACTCCGGGACCACCGCACCGAGGTCCTCGACATCGAACTGCACCGAATGGCCGAGGTCGCCGAGCCCGTTCTGGCCTGACCTCAACCGATCTCGCCGCGCCCGGCCGTGTGCTCGGTCCCGCGGGGCGCACAAGGTAGGTTCGTCGCCGACGTCCATGCTGTGCTGGACGTCTGACCACGACGAGCTGTCCTGACCAGCGCTGATCCGGGAGTTTCGTGCACCTCAAGTCGCTGACGCTGCGGGGCTTCAAGTCCTTCGCATCGGCCACCACCCTGCGCTTCGAGCCGGGGATCACGGCGGTGGTGGGCCCGAATGGCTCGGGCAAGAGCAACGTCGTCGACGCCATTGCCTGGGTGCTCGGCGAGCAGGGTGCGAAGGCTCTGCGCGGCGGCAAGATGGAAGACGTCATTTTCGCCGGCACGTCCGGGCGACCGCCGCTCGGCCGGGCCGAGGTCACGCTCACGATCGACAACACCGACAACGCGCTGCCGATCGACTACACCGAGGTGTCGATCACCCGCCGGATGTTCCGCGAGGGCAGCAGCGAGTACGAGATCAACGGCGAAGGTGCCCGGCTCCTGGACATCCAGGAACTGCTCTCCGACTCCGGCATCGGCCGGGAGATGCACGTGATCGTCGGGCAGGGCCAGCTCGACGCCATCCTGCAGGCCCGCCCGGAGGAACGCCGCGGCTTCATCGAAGAGGCGGCCGGCGTCCTCAAACACCGCAAACGCAAGGAGAAGGCGCTTCGGAAGCTCGAGGCCATGCAGGCCAACCTCACCCGGGTCACCGACCTCACCGGCGAGCTGCGGCGCCAGCTCAAGCCATTGGGGCGCCAGGCCGAAATCGCCCGCCGGGCCCAGGGTGTGCAGGCCGAGCTGCGCGATTCGCGGTTGCGCCTGCTGGCTGACGATCTGCTGACGCTGCGCGGGGAACTCGAGCGCGAGGTCGCCGATGAGGAGGCCATCCGCGCCCGCCGCACCCAGGTCGAGACCGCGCTCGAGCAGGCCCGCATCCGCGAGGCGGCGCTGGACGAGCAGATGGCCGCCGACGCACCGCTCGTGGCCCGCACCCAGGAGACCTGGTACCGCCTGTCCGCCCTCGAGGAGCGCTTCCGCGGCACCGCGTCGCTGGCGGGCGAGCGGGCCCGGCACCTCGCCGCTGAGCCCGAGGACGTGCGCACCGGCCGTGAGCCCGAAGCGATGGAGGCCGAGGCCGCCGAGGTCCGCGAGCAGGAGGCACAGCTGCAAACGGCGCTCGACTCCTCACACGCCGACCTGACCGACGTGGTTGCGCAGCGGCAGGCCCTGGAACGCCGGCTCACGGAGGCCGAGCGCGGCGTCGTCGCCGCCGTCCGCGCGGTGGCCGATCGCCGCGAGGGCTTGGCCAAGCTCGTCGGGCAGGTGAACGCCCTCCGTACCCGCGCCGTCGCCGGTCGCGATGAGAGCGCCCGGCTCTCCGCGGCGGCCGCTGACGCGCGCGCCCGGGCCGAGCAGGCCGAGGTCGAACTCGCCCGCGTGCAGTCCGAGGTCGGCATGCTCGACGCCGGCGAGCTCGGTCTCGACACCCGGCACGAGAACGCCGTCGCCGCCTTCGAAGCGATCGAGGCCAAGGTCCGCGAACGCGCCGAGGCCGAGCGCGAGGCCGAGCGCCAGCGCTCCACCTGGACCGCGCGCGCCGACGCGCTCGTCGTCGGCCTCACCCGCAAGGACGGCACGGCGGCGCTGCTCGCGGCCGGATCCCAGCTGCCCGGAGTACTCGGTTCGGTCGCCGCGCTGCTCACCGTCGAGGCCGGTCACGAGGCCGCCGTGGCCGCTGCGCTCGGCGCGGTCTCGGATGCGGTTGCCGTCTCCTCACCCACCGACGCCGTCCGCGCCCTCGAGCTGCTCAAACTCGACGACGGGGGCCGGGCCGGCCTACTGGTCGGTACCGCCCCGGCCTCGATCGACCGCTCCACCTGGCCGGCGCTGCCGCCGGGCGGCGTGTGGGCCATCGACGTCGTCCAGGCGCCGTCGTCGCTGCGGGCCAGCATCGAGGCCGCACTCGACCGCGTGGCCGTCGTCGGCGATCTCGCGGCCGCGGCGAGCGTGGTGGCCGACCACCCGGACGTCCGCGCCGTTACCTCCGACGGTGACGTCCTCGGCGCCTATTGGTCCACCGGCGGCTCGTCCTCGACGCCGAGCGCGATCGAGATCAGCGCGGCCGTCGACGAAGCCCGGCAGAAGGCCGACGAAGCGGCCGCCCGGCACGACCGGCTGCACGCCGAACTCACCGAGGCCCGCAGCCAGGCGGAACTGCGCCGGGCCGAGGTCGACATCGCGCTGGAAGCGCTGCACGAATCCGACGCCAAGCTGTCCGCAGTGGCCGAGCAGCTTGCGCAGCTCGGCCAGGTCGCCCGGTCGGCCGGCGCCGAGGCCGCGCGCATGGACGACGCCCGCGCCGCGATCGATGAGGCCCGCGATCGCGACCTCGCCGGGCTGGCCGAGCTGGAGGAACGCCTGCACCTGGCCGAGTCCTCCGCCGACGAGCCAGGGGAGCCGGACACCTCGGAACGGGACGGACTGCAGAGCCAGGTCGCCGAAGCCCGGCAGGCCGAGATGGATGCCCGCCTGACGGTGCGGACCGGCGAGGAACGGGTGCGCGCCCTGCACGGCCGCGCCGACCAGTTGATCCGCGCCGCGGAGGTCGAGCGCACCGCCCGTCGCCGGCAGCGCGAGGCCCGTGAAGCCCGCGCTCGCGGGGCCATCGTGGCCGCTGAGGTGCGTGACACCGCCCGCCGCGTCCTCGTCCACATCGCCGAGTCGGTGGCGGCGGCCGCGACCGAGCGTGACGTCGCCCAGCAGGCCCGGGCCGGGCGCGAGGCCGAGCAGACCGGGGTCCGCACGCAGGTCCGCGAGCTGGCCGACGAGCAGGCCCGCCTGACCGACGCCGTGCACCGCGACGAGGTCATCCGCGCCGAGCAGCGCCTGCGCATCGAACAGCTCGAGGCCCGGGCCGCCGAGGACTACGGCGTCGAGGCCGACGCGCTCGCCGCTGAGTACGGGCCGGATCAACCCTGCCCGCCGAGCGCGATCGAGGTCGCCGAGTACGAGCAGGCCCAGGAACGCGGCGAGCAGGTCGTCGCCCCGCAGCCCGGACCCTTCGACCGGGCCGCGCAGGAGAAGCGGGCCGCCCGCGCCGAGCGCGACCTCACCCTGCTGGGCAAGGTGAACCCCCTGGCGCTGGAGGAGTTCGCCGCGCTCGAGGAACGGCACCAGTTCTTGTCCACGCAGCTCGAGGACCTCAAGGCCACCCGCCGCGATCTACTCACCGTGGTCCGGGAGGTCGACGACCGGATCCTCGAGGTGTTCACGCGGGCCTACAACGACGTCGCCGCCGAGTTCGAGATCGTCTTCGCCACCCTGTTCCCCGGGGGCGAGGGGCGGCTGGTGCTGACCGAGCCCGACGACATGCTGCTCACCGGTATCGACGTCGAGGCCCGGCCGCCGGGTAAGAAGGTCAAACGGCTGTCGCTGCTGTCCGGCGGCGAGCGCTCGCTGGTGGCCGTGGCGCTGCTCGTGGCCATCTTCCGGGCCCGACCGAGCCCGTTCTACATCATGGACGAGATCGAGGCCGCGCTCGACGACACCAACCTCGGCCGGTTGCTGGATCTGGTGGGTCAGCTGCGGGAAAGCAGCCAAATCATCCTGATCACGCACCAGAAACGCACCATGGAGATCGCCGATGCGCTCTACGGCGTGACCATGCGCGGGGACGGCGTCACCCAGGTCATCAGCCAGCGATTGCGCGAGGTCGGCTGACGCCCCAAGAGGTTGCGTGAATGTGAAAAGAATTAGCGGGTTAGGGGCTTCCCTGATCCTTCGCCTAACGTAGTGGCGTGCTGAAGCCGACGACTCTGCGCCCGTTCCGTACTGCCGTGCTGCTGACGGCCGCTGTCGCGCTGTCGGTGACCGCCTGCTCCTCGAGCAGCGGGTCGCCCGGGAAGACCGTGACGGTCACCAACGCCAACGGCGGCGTGACCACCGTGCCCTCCGGTTCTTCCGGCGCCAGCTCGTCGAGCTCCACGTCAGCCGCCGCGAAGCCGACGAAGCCGGTGCATATCAAGCTGCTCAACGCCGACGGCTCGAACTACGGCGTGGGCATGCCGGTGATCGCCTACTTCTCCACGAAGATCAAGAGCGGCAAGGCCCTGCAGGACGCGACCACTGCCACGGTCAACGGCAAGCCGGTAAAGGGCGCCTGGTACTTCGAGTACTCGAGCGCCAACAAGGGCTACCCGATCGAGGGCCACTTCCGGCCGCAGTCCTACTGGACCGCGCACGCCAAGATCCACATCGGCATCCCGGCCAAGGGCCTGTCCGCCGGCAGCGGGCTGAGCTATGACGACAGCCTGACGCTTGACTTCACCACCGGTGCTCGCAACGTGTCGACGGTCGACGACGCCGCGCACAAGATCACGGTGACGAGCGATGGCAAGAAGTTCGGCACCTTCCCCGTCTCGCTCGGTGCGAACAAGACGCCAACTCGGCGCGGCACCAAGGTGATCATGGAGAAGGGCAACAGCATCTGCATGCACGGCCCGGGCTACAGCGAGTGCGGCGTGCGGTACACCCAGCGGCTGACCTACGACGGCGAGTACCTGCACGCGGCGCCGTGGAACGTCTCGAACATCCACAACGGCGTCGACTCGTCCAACGGCTGCACGAACCTGCTCACCAGCGACGCGAAAACGCTGTACGACTTCCTGCGCATCGGCGATGTGGTGATCTACCCGAACGCCAACGGCGGGCAGATGCAGCTCGGCCAGGGCTACGGCGACTGGAACGTCGAATGGGGCGTCTGGCAGACCGGCGGGCTCGTCACCACCATCTCCTGATCGGCTGATCGGCTGATCGGTCAGGACGGGCCGGTCCACGCGCCGTCGAGGACGCGCAGGGCGGCGGCTGGATCCGGCGTACTGATCCGGATGAGTTCACCGGTTCGACGGTCAGGCTCACCCCGGCAGGTACACCCGGCCGCGACGACGATCGCATAGGTACGACGCACCCGTCCGGGAGACTTGACCGGCTGACAGGATGGGTAGGTGGAATTTCTCTTCATAGCTCTGGCCGTCGTCGTGGTGGCGGTGGTTCTGCTCGTCGCGTTGGTCGTGCCGCGCCGC
>JAOPVG010000469.1 GCA_025966255.1 Jatrophihabitans sp. | reverse complement strand
CCGGCGCCACCGTCGGCGTCACCGGCGAAGACCCCCTTGCGGTGGGCGACTCCAGCGGCGGCCCCGGCGTGCTGGGGGAGACCCTGCTCGGCGGGGTGGGCGCGCTCGCGGTCCTGGCCTTCGTCTTCGGGTCCTTCCTCGCCCTGTTGCCGCTTGTCGTCGCGGCGGCGTCCATCCTGGCGACGTTCCTGCTGCTGCTGCCGATCACGTATCTCACCGACGTCTCGTTCATCGTCCAGTTCCTTGTCGCCCTGGTCGGCCTCGGCGTCGCCATCGACTACTCGCTGCTGTTCGTCACCCGATGGCGCGAGGAACGTGATCACGGCCGCGACAATCACGACGCCGTCATCGTCGCGATGGAGACCGCGGGGCGCGCCGTGCTGTTCAGCGGCGTCACGGTGGCGATCGGTCTGCTTGCCCTAGTCGTGCTGCCCGTGCCGTTCATGCGCAGCATGGGCTACGGTGGCGCGCTCATCCCCGTCGCGAGCGTGCTCACCACACTCAGCCTCACGCCGGCCATCCTCGGCGGCATCGGTCCGAAGGTCGACTGGCCGCGAGTCCGGCACGAAAACCGGGCCAGCCGGGCGTGGAGTCGATGGGCCGCGCTCATCGTGCGGCGTCGGTGGATTGCCGCCATCACCGCGCTGGCCGCACTGGGGGTGCTGATCGGCGTCCTGTTCGGCATCAAGATCGGCCAGGCCTCGTCCGGGTCGCTCGCGAGCAGCGGGCCCGCCTATGAGTCGTTGAAGACGCTGGAGGACGGCGGCGTCCCCACCGGTGTGCTGACCCCGATCGAGGTGCTGGTCCGCACCGACGACGCGAAGAACGTCGCCGCCACGTTGGCGAAGGTCGACGGCGTCGCGGACACCGTCGTGCCCTCCGGGCCGGCGAGTGACCGTGCCGGCAGCACCGTCGTCGTGGTGATTCCCACCGACGAGACGGTGAACTCGAAGAGCGTCGAGGTAGTGAAGCGGATCAAGTCCGCGACCGCCGGGATGCCGGGGGTGCTCGGTGTCGCCGGCTTGGGCGCGGCGCAGATCGACTTCCTGCATGCGGTCTACGGCAACTTCCCGCTCGTGCTCACGATCATCGCGCTGCTCACCTACGTGCTTCTGGTGCGCGCGTTCCGATCGCTGCTGCTTCCGTTGAAGGCGATCATCCTCAACCTGGTGTCGCTGGGTGCGACGCTCGGCCTGATGGTGTTGATCTGGCAGGACGGCCACGGCTCCAACGCGATCTTCGGAATCCAGGCCACCGGCGCAGTCACGTTCTGGATCCCGATCATGGTCTTCGCGTTCCTGTTCGGCCTGTCCATGGACTACGAGGTGTTCATCCTGGCCCGGATCCGGGAGGAGTACGACACCGGCCGGGGCGGCACCGACAAGGCGGTGATCGAGGGCATCGGCCGGACGGGCCGGTTGGTCACGTGCGCGGCGCTGATCCTGTTCCTCGCCTTCGCGGCGCTGGCCTCCGGACCGGGCACGGACATCAAGACCCTGGCCACCGGTCTCGGTATCGGCATCCTGCTCGACGCCACGATCGTGCGGTCGGTGCTGGTGCCGGCCCTGGTGTCGCTGTTCGGCTCCTGGAACTGGTACCTGCCGCCCGTCATCGCGCGGCTGGTCCGGGCGGAGCCATCGTCCGGTCACGACGAGGTGCAACCGGTCGCCGTGCCGGAACCGGTCGGCTGAGTGCAGGGGGCCGGTAACGCCTGACCTCTTGCCAGACCGACCGGTCGGTCTCTAGGGTGGGTCGCATGACCGATCTGCCCGGCGTGGACTTCGCCGCGCTTGCCGGCTGGCTCGACGCCCAGCATCCGGGCCTGCGGCAGGGGGAGCTGTCCGGTGAGGTGATCGCCGGCGGCAAGTCCAACCTGACGTACCGGATCACCGACGGCACCAGCACCTGGGCCCTGCGCCGGCCGCCGCTGGCCCACGTGCTGCCCACCGCCCACGACATGGTGCGCGAGTACCGGGTGATCAGCGCCCTGGCGCCGACCGATGTCGCCGTC
Source organism: Jatrophihabitans sp. (assembly GCA_025966255.1). GTDB lineage: Bacteria > Actinomycetota > Actinomycetes > Mycobacteriales > Jatrophihabitantaceae > Jatrophihabitans. The sequence goes on along the minus strand of JAOPVG010000469.1, from coordinate 1,816 downwards.
GCCGAGGCCGTCGCCCTGTGCGAGGACAAGGACGTCCTCGGTGCGCCGTTCTATCTGATGGGCTTCATCGACGGCGTCGTCCTCGACCGGCCCGAGCTCCTGCGCGAGCTGCCGCCGGCCGACGCCACGCGCTGCTGCGAGCTGCTCATGGACACCCTGGCGGCGCTGCACGAGGTCGATCCGGCCGCGGTGGGCCTGAGCGAGTTCGGCCGACCCGAGGGCTTCCTCGCCCGCCAGGTCCGACGCTGGCACGGGCAGTGGGAGGCATCGGAAACCCAACCGTGGGCGGAACTCGGCACGCTCGTCGAGCGACTCAACGACACGATGCCCGAGCAGTCGGCGCCCTCGATCGTGCACGGCGACTACCGGCTCACCAATGTGATGTTCGCTCCCGATCTCGATCGCATCGGGGCCGTCGTCGACTGGGAGATGGCTACCCTGGGCGACCCGCTCACCGACGTCGGGCTGCTCGTCGTGTACCAAGGCCTCGCGCAGTACAGCGACACGATCATGCCGAGGATGGCGCCCGAGCGGGGCTTCCTCACCGCCGAACAGATGGTGGCCCGGTATGACGCGATCTCGCCGCGCGATCTCACTCACCTGAACTGGTACGTCGGCTTCGGCTACTTCAAGCTCGCCGTCGTCGCCGAGGGCATCCACCACCGCTACCTCGCCGGCAAGACCGTCGGCGAGGGCTTCGACCACTTCGGCCGGGCCGTCCCCACGCTCCTGGAGGCCGGCCTGTCCGCGCTCGCCGGCCGCTGACCCGGCGGAGCACCAACGCCGCGCACCCACCCCACCCAGGGAGATCTGATGGATTTCGCCCACAGCGAGCGCTCGCAGGCCGTTCAGGAAGAGGTCGCCCGCTTCCTCGACGAACACGTGTATCCCGCTGAGCACACGTTCGAGGAGCAGGTTGTCGCCAACCGGGCTGCGGGCACGCCGTTCCGCACTCCGGACATCCTCGCCGGCCTGAAGGACATAGCCCGCGAGCGCGGTCTGTGGAATCTCTTCCTGCCCGACGAGAGGTACGGGGCCGGCCTGTCCGTCCTCGACTACGCCCCGATCGCCGAACTTTCCGGGCGCTCGGCCGCGATCGCGCCGGAGGCGATGAACTGTTCGGCCCCGGACACCGGCAACATGGAACTGCTCGCGATGTTCGCCACCGACGAGCAGCGCACCGAGTGGCTGGAGCCGTTGCTGCGCGCCGAGATCCGCTCCTGCTTCTCGATGACCGAGCCCGCTGTCGCGTCGTCGGACGCGACCAACATCTCGACCAGCATCGCGCCCGACGGCGACAGCTATGTGATCAACGGACGCAAGTGGTGGTCGACCGGTGCGATGCGTCCGGAGTGCAAGGTGTCGATCGTCATGGGGGTCACCGACCCGGACGCAGCCAAGTACTCGCGGCAGTCCATGATCCTCGTCGCGTTGGACACCCCGGGCGTGACGATTGAGCGCTCCACGACCGTCTTCGGCTACGACGACGGGCCGCACGGGGGGCACGGTGTGATCGACTTCCAGGACGTCCGGGTGCCGGCGTCGAACCTGCTCGGGCCCCGCGGCGGCGGGTTCATGATGGCGCAGGCCCGGCTCGGCCCCGGCCGCATCCATCACTGCATGCGCACGCTCGGGATGGCCGAGCGGGCACTCGAGTTGATGTGCGCTCGTGCGGTGTCGCGCTCGACGTTCGGCCAGCCGATCGCGTCGCACGGCATCGTGCAGGAGTGGATCGCCGAATCACGTCTCGCCATCAACCAGGCCCGGCTGCTCGTGCTCAACGCCGCCTGGCTCATCGACACCGTCGGCGCCCGTA
>JAOPVG010000451.1 GCA_025966255.1 Jatrophihabitans sp. | reverse complement strand
ACACGCACAGGGCCGCGTCACCCTCGAACTTGTTGAGCAGACCGCCGCTGCCCTCGACCTCTTCGACGACGATCTCGTAGAAACGGTTGAGCATGGCGACGAACTCCTTGGGGTCCGCGTCGCGGGTGCGCTGCATCGAGCCGGTGATGTCGACGAACACCGCGACCACGTCGCGCAGTTCGCCCGACAGCGTGACGCCGCTGCGCAGTGCCTCCTGCGCAACCGACGACCCGACGTGCCGGCCGAAGAGGTCGGTCACCCGATCGCGTTCCCGCAGGCCGGACACCATGTCGTTGACGCCGCTCTGCAGCAGGCCGATCTCGCCCGCGTCCTCCACCTCCACGGCGACGTCCAGGTCGCCCTGGCCCACGCGGCGCAGCACATCCACCATTCCGCGCAACGGTGCACCGATCGCCCGGGCCGTCAACGCCGTTGCCACGCCGCCGAGCAGCAGGGCCACGCAGGCGACGAGCACGCTCGCCTGGCGGACGTTCGTCACATCTCGGGGAGCGCTGAGCAGCAGCACGATGCCCACCACCGGGGCACCGGTGGTCATCAACCAGATGATGAACAGCCGCCAGCGCACCCCGAACACCGGGGCCGACTCCGGTGGGCGCGACGCCAGCGCCAGTCGGGCCACCGGCCCGCTTACCCGTCCGACGAGCAGGTACGTGATCCCGGCTGAGGCGAGACCGGCGAGCGCGATGCCACCCGTGACGCCGAGCACCGTCTTCCCGTCCAGGCCCACCCCCGCCGACACAGCGCTGATCGCGATGTCGCCGACGAACCACAGGATCGCCACGATGATCGACATGTCCAGCGGCATCCGCAGCGCGCGGTGCGCATCCTCGTTGGACGGACGCTCCCCGCGCAGCAGCCAGCGCATCGTGCGCCGCTGCACCAACGCGCCCGCGGTGGTTCCCACGATCACCTGGACGACCACCAGGATCGTCGCACCGGTCAGCAGCACCGTGAGCTGATGGCGGGTAGCCGTCGCGTTGGTTCCGATCGTCGTCAGCGCGACGACGAGCACGCCGACCACGTTCGCGCCCACGACGAGGCTCGTCATCCCGGCGAAGGTGCGGAGCACGAACGGCAGGTTCGCGGCGATGAGCGACACCTCGACCGGCTTGCCCAGCAGGCGCGGGGACCCGGCCGGGTCGTCCGGTGCCTGCGTCACCGCACGATTCTGGCAGGTAACGCCTATCTCGACGCGGTGAAGGCTCCGACGCGCAAGCCCACCCTGGTTGCGCCGGATCGTAGGCCGCTACCGGTTCCGGTGTCCCGCCCGCTCGCGACTCAATGCCGCGAGCCGGGCCCGGCGCCAGCGCGTGTAGCCGTCAGGCTCGGGTGCGCCGGCCTGCACCACGACGGCGAGGACGGCGGCCAACTCCTCGGCACTCGCGTTGCCGCGCACCAGGACCGAACGGGCATCGGGCGTCATACCGGCGGTACCCCGTGCCGCTTGGACGCGAAGTCCCGCGACTTGCCGACGAGCAGCGCGTACCGCCGCAGCAGTTCGCTGCGCAGTTCGCGGGGCTCGATCACGGCGTCGAGAACCAAGTCGGAGGCGAGGCGCAGCAGGTCGACATCGCGCTCGAATTCCGCCCACTTGTCGGTGATGAAGGCTTGCTGCTCGTCGGGATCAGCAATCTCGGCGATCTTGTTCGCGTAGACGGCGTTGACAGCCGCGTGCGGCCCCATGATCGCAATCTTCGCCGTGGGGAGGGCGATGCAGGCGTCGGGCATGAATCCCGGCCCGTCCATGGCGTACAGGCCGGCGCCGTAGGCCTTGCGCACGATGACCGAGATCTGCGGCACGGTGGCCTCGGACACCGCGGTGATCATCTTCGCGCCGTGCCGAATGATGCCCTGGGCCTCGACGGCGCTGCCGATCATGAAGCCGGGGACATCGGCGAGGTAGAGGAGCGGGATGTTGAAGGCGTCGCAGAGCCAGATGAAGTGGGCGCACTTGTCGGCCGAGTCGACGAACAGCACGCCACCCTTCACCGCCGAGTTGTTGGCGACGACACCGACCGGTTTGCCGTCCATGCGGCCCAGGCCGACGATCACCTCCGGCGCGAACAGCGGCTTGATCTCGAAGAACGAGTCGGCGTCGACAAGGCCGTCGATCACCCCGTGCATGTCGAAGGGCACCGACTCCTCGGCCGGAACGCTCGTGTCGGTGAGTTCGCTCGCCGGTGGTTCCGCGGCGGATTCGGGCGCCGGCTCGCGCCAGCACGTCGGCAGGTAGGAGAAGAACAACCGGGCCTGTTCGATGGCGTCCTCGTCGTCGACGGCGAGGTTGTCGCCGCACCCGGAGACGGTGGCGTGCATCCGGGCGCCGCCCATCTCCTCGAGCGTCACTGTCTCGCCGACCACCATCTCGGCCATCCGCGGCGAGCCGAGATACATCGAGGCGTTGCCCTCGACCATGATCACGATGTCGCAGAAGGCCGGGAGGTACGCGCCTCCGGCGGCGGACGGGCCGAACAGGCAGCAGATCTGGGGGACCTTGCCCGACAGCGCGACCTGGTTGTAGAAGATGCGCCCGGCGCCGCGGCGGCCCGGGAACAGCGCCACCTGATCGGTGATACGTCCGCCCGCAGAGTCGATCAGCCAGAAGATCGGGAGCTCTTCGCTCAGGGCGCGTTCGGTGATCCGGATGATCTTCTCGACGGTCCGTGCCCCCCACGATCCGGCCTTGACGGTCGGGTCGTTCGCGACGACGAGCGCCGGCCGTCCGTCGACCAGACCCTGGCCGGTGACCACACCGTCGGCCGGCAGGTCGCCCGCCTGAGCGTTGGCCAGCTGACCGTCCTCGACGAAGGTGCCTTCGTCGAACAGCAACACCAACCGGTCACGGACGTAGAGCTTGTTCTGGCTCGCGAGCTTCGCGGCCGCCTTGTCCGGCGGCGTGAGAGTCGCGTCCCGCGCGGAGCGCAGCTCCTTGTCCTTCATGGCTTCGCTCGTGCTGCGCGAGGCGTCACGCCACGTAGGACGCCTGGTACATCCGCTGATCGGGCGAGTGACCGATGGCGGCCGGGTCCAGGAGGTCGCGTTCGCGCTGCCCCGACGGACCGATCTCCTCGCGGTGCGCGTCCAGCAACCGGCGCAGCACCGGGTACTTTGCGGCACAGTCGGACCACGCCAGG